>CAYXFO010000099.1:0-1554 GCA_964464255.1 uncultured Pirellula sp. | reverse complement strand
ACGTCGATTGCCGTCTTTCAAAATCATCGAGGCTTCGGCGCGAGACCTCGACCCTCTCCAATGCAGCGATCCATTCCCCAGAATACCGTGATCCGCGAGGATCCTTTGCTATCGGATCCATATAGCGGTAAGTACCGGTATCCTTCAATCGCTTGAGCATTCCCGGATCGATCTGGAAACGAAGGTTGGATTCCTGCGGCGGCTCACTGCCCACTTCGGAGAAGAAAGGATGCTGCAAAATAGTTCCTTCGCGATCCCCTTCGTGACCATCGATCAAAACGGCAAATCCCGTGAACTGGCTAGGAGGCGGGCCATCATCCGACTGTTTGCCGTTGGGTTGAGAACTGAACGTATGCAGGAGCTCGAGGTCCCCGACATTGATCGTTAAGACCATCACACCTTCGATCACTCGATCTTCATCTTCGGGAGCTTTGAACGAGATCGGGGTCGAAACGGCGATTTTCCATCGATTGGTTGCCGCCGAGAGGAACGGAACACTTAGATGTGATGCCTGGGTTCGGGAGATGTTGCGTCGCGGGGTGGGAGGAGGAAGGTCTTGGGTTTGTCCAGAGAAGTAACTTCGGTATGCGAAATTTTCGCCCACGAGCGTGGAGGCTTGTTCATTGGCAAATGCGGATGCGAGGATCGTGCCAAAACGATCCATCACAAACAAGGAGTCGAACTTCGTGGACTTGGTAGCCGCAGATCCGCGGGTGCGGATCAGTTCCAATCGATCCTTGAGATAGATATCCAACTGATTTCGCGCAGGGATCTGCTGTAGGGATGCCTTACCGTCGCTGGGTGCCGCCTGTTCGGTCGCAAGAGACTTGAGCAGTTCGATGCCAGCCTGATCGACGCAGTCCATGAATAACTCTTCAAGGGTCGATCTTCGCGACTCCTCTTCGATCAATCGGAACAGACCGGTGATCTCGGATTCGAGCGTACCGGCAGCGGCTTGGGCAGCGAAGTAGTTGCTTTGCAGCACCCCTTCGCGGAGTTCATTGGACAAATCGTTTTCTGCAACGGTAACCGCTCGCCAGTAGAACAACCCCATGATGGCTAGCAACAGCATCGGGCCGAAGATTCCCAAGAGCATCAGAGGGCGTCGGAGTCTCGCGACCCGCCTGCGTTCGAGGGCAGCCAAGACCTGTTGCACGTTGGCAAACCGATCCTCTGGACGTTTCGCAATGCAGCGATCGATGATCGAGCTCAGCCAACTGTCCATCCCTCGCACGCGATAATGTGCGCGAGGGAATGGGCTTGCCGCAATCGCTTCCCGATAACTTTTCAGTCGTTCCTGTAGTTGCACAGCTCGATCGAGCGTTTCGACAACTTCGGGGGTGCGATAGGGAGGCTCGCCTACAAGCATGCAATACAAAATCGACCCCAGCGCATAAACATCCCACCGTGCATCTGGGACGGCATTGAGATCGGCTTGTTCGGGTGCCATGTAGAACAGGGTCCCCAGGGAGGGTGTTTGCTCATCGGTCAGCCGACTTTGTCCGAAGTCCGCGATCCGGGGTTCCATGTCGGGTCCCAGCAGAACATTCGCGG
>CAYXFO010000098.1:3965-12155 GCA_964464255.1 uncultured Pirellula sp. | reverse complement strand
GCCCCTTCAATTTGGCTCAATCGGATCAGCGAGATCAACTCTTCCGTGCTCATGCGGCCTGCTCGGTCGGCTCCGTCCAATACGCCACTGATCAATTCCCGCTTGTCTTCATGCAATGCGAGGATCTGTTGCTCGATCGTGTCCTTGGCAACCAAACGATAGACGGTGACTGCCCGCAGTTGTCCAAGTCGGTGCGCGCGGTCGGTCGCTTGATCTTCGACGGCTGGGTTCCACCAAGGATCCATGTGGATCACGTAATCCGCCGCCGTTAGATTCAGACCCGTTCCTCCCGCCTTGAGCGAAATCAGGAATAGATCCCCTTCGCCCGCTTGGAACCGATCCACCGCTTCTTGGCGTCTGGGGGTGGGGGTCGCGCCATCAAGGTATTGGTACTTGATCCCCGCCTTATCCAAAGACTCGCGAAGCAATGTCAGGTGCTGTACGAACTGGCTGAACACCAAGGCGCGATGTTCTCCTTCGCGGAGTTCATGGACCACTTCCATAAACAAGTCGAGCTTTGCCGATGAGTTGTCCCAACGTTTGTCGACCAGTCGAGGGTGGCACGCCAACTGGCGAAGGCGCGTTAGCCATGCCAACACCTTAATGCGCATCTGCTGATCGTTTTCAGCGCCGGTCTTGGTCAATTCGGACAACGCGGCCAAACGCGCGGCGTCGTATTTCTTTCGCTCGTTCTCGGATAGTTCCGCGAGCAATACCACTTCGGTGCGCTCAGGCAGTTCCGTGAGGACCTCTTTTTTGGTACGACGAAGAATGAAAGGACGAACGACACGACCCAAGGCTTGAAGTCTCTCTCTCTTATTGTGTCTTTCGATAGGTTCCGCAAAGTTCTTTCGGAATCGATCCCAGGAGCCAAGCAGACCGGGACTGACTGTTCTCATCAAGCTCCATAGTTCGCCAAGATGGTTCTCGAGGGGGGTGCCTGACAGGGCGAGATGCCAATCGGCTTGAATTTGCCGCACTGCTTGAGCGGTCTTGGTTTGAAAGTTCTTGATGAACTGGGCCTCGTCGAGCACCAGGGTATTCCAAGCTCGCTGTGTGAATCGACTGATATCGCGCTGCAGAAGTTGATAGCTAGTGATGATCAGGTCGCCAGGTCCAGCGGAATCGATCAATGCTTGGCGATCATGCTCGCGATAGAGCAGAGGTCGAAGCGTGGGGGCGAAGCGTTCGGTTTCGCGTTGCCAGTTCACGCCCACGCTGGTGGGGGCGATAATCAATGCGGCTCCATTCTTCGCTCGCTCGATCAAGATCCCGAGCGCCTGGACCGTCTTTCCCAAACCCATGTCATCGGCGAGCACACCGCCGATTCCCCAATGGGCTAATCGCGCGAGCCAACAATAGCCAGCTTGTTGATAGGCTCGGAGTTCCGCCCTGAGTTCTTTGGGCACGACCGGATTAAGGTTCTTGGCACCCGAGAGTCGGGCGAGCGCTTCTTTCCACGAGTGGTCCGCTTCGTAGGTGATATCGCTACCGAGCGCCTCTTCGATCACTGCTGTACCCGCTTTCGAGACCCGGATCTGTCCGGCATCTCCGATCGACACATCATCGATCACACCGAGACGTTGTCTCAATGCTTCGGAGATCAAAGCGAACTGGCCGTCCCCTAGAGGTACGAAGCGGCGCCCTTGCCGAAGCGCAGATAGCAACTCGGACAGAGGGATCTCCAAGCCGTTGAGTTCCGCGATCCCATCGACGCCGAACCAATCGCGGCCGCTTGAGAGACGTACCTGCAAGCGTTGCGGCGTGATCTCGCCGATGACTTGCATCGGAAGACTCTTCGGCCAGCAGACCGTGGGAGCGGCGTCTCCCAATCGCTCGATGCGCTGCAGCAGGTCAAGCGCCTCGTCCGGAGTCTGCGCGACCCATGTATACGTTCCATCGTAGGCGAGCAAATTCAGTTGCAATTGCTCGGCGACTTCGTCAGCGAGCGAAGCTTCCTCGTCGAGAGCCCGCAGCAATTGGAATCGGCCAGCTGCAGTGGCGATTCGCAGCCGTTCCGGTTCCACACCCGGAACCGGTTGCTCCGAAACCGAATCGCAAGCCACACGGAGTCCCACCTGCATCGTCTCTTTGCCGCGCGGTGACAAATGCAATTCGATCTTCGGCTCCAAGGGATGCTCGGGCCCGGCCAACGATTCAGGCAATTGGACCTCGACACGGCGAGGTTTAGCAACCTGAACAATCAAGTCGGCGAAGTATTCTGCGCATTCGCGATCCAAAACCGCTTCGCGACGCTCGGCCACACTGAGATCATTGATCAAGCGAACGATGCGTTGATCTAACGTGCTCATCCACAACGTGTGCCGCTCGCGATCGTATCGCAAGAGGAGCGATTCTCGGTTGTTGATGTTCTTCAAGATCAAGCCGGGTTGATCCTGGATATCTTCGATCAACATGTCCGATTGGTAGACCATCGGTTTGAAGACCTCTCCTTCGGAATCGAGCCGGATCTCCAGCGGCACCTCGCGTATACGCACCGGAGTTTGTGCAGCATCGTCCAGAGTCACATGGGGATGATCGATCAACATCCTCAAGCACTCGCGGGTCATGCGAGGCGTCTGGCCTCGATAGGAGTCTTCGGCGGATTGACACAACAACACCAACATCTTGTCGGTGCCGAACGCCAAGGCCTCCTCCGGGATGGAGTCGAAGTTTTCGCGGATCGGACGACCCTTGTTCCAGCCACCCCGTTTGCGAGATGTCTGCACGTAGGCGTGGATCTGACATCCCTGGGCCATATTCAATCGCCATTGAATGCGCTGCAATCGAGTTGGCTCTTCATCGGAATCATCCGTCTCCGGGATCACCTCCTCCACCTTGAGATACTGAAGCGACTCCACCAACTTGCGACCCGCCACGCGACCATCGGAGATGCAACTCAGCATCCATTCCACGGCCGCCGATGGAGAACGTTGGCTCAGTTGGCGACGCAGATAGTTCAGGCAATAGATCTGGTGCACGCACGGCTTTTGCGCTTCCGTGCACGAGCAGCTCATCGTGATGCCACGAATGACTCTCGATGAAGTGACGTCATCGAGGTTCGCCAGTTGCTTGGGATCCAGTTCGATGGAGATCCCGGTGGTGAACTGGCCTTTGATAGGGGAGACCCCTTCGAGCTCAAAAAGCCAATTCAGAACCGAATCGGTCTTCTTCAGTCGCGGCAAGTCTCCCGAGGTGAAATACCTGGCCATCAGCAATTGCTGAGGGCGGAACTTCTTCTCGAACTGGGCGATGCTACTCAGGATGTGGACGACCAATCCGCTCGCTTTGGGCGGATCCAATTGTGCCAAACTCGTCATTCCGTCAGTCAATCCGTTAGGGTGCGCAACAGGCAAGTCCACTAGTGTCGCCTATTTTGCCCCGCTTTGGCAAGGCGAAAAATGCCTTGCCGATACGCTGTTAACGTACCGCTCTTTGCGAATCTTTTGCGAAAAAACTTACTCCGAGACGGCCGCCGAGAATGCATCCAATCCGCCCACGATGGGCAAGGTCAATCGAGTTCCCTCCAAATCCACAGAAATTCGGGTACCGGGCTCGGGCCACAACGTGAAGTCGCGGTCGCTCGAAAAAATCATCAGCCCGATCTGCTCCCCGGCCGCAATGACTTGGTCGTCCGGTTGCAGTTCAAAGCTCACGTCCCGAAATTCGCCTTTGACCAATGGAGTTTCCGTCTGGATTGATTGGGCATTTGCTGGGTCTGCCCAACCTCGGGTAATCACGTCATCGGTGATCCGTTCGCTCCCTGTCCATGGCAGCGAAACCAGCCAAATCGAGAGGCATGCCGTCGGCCGATCGCATGCCAATCGCACCGTGATCTTAGGGACACCCGACAAATGCACTGGCTCCTTCAGCTTCGGGGTTGCATAGATCAATCGATGGTTGCACCATTCAGCCTGCAACAGTTGCGGACCGCTGAACGAGAAGTTATCGATGATCTCTTCCACTCGCTCGGTAGCCCCAGAGTGTTCATTGGACAATCCAGTTTTTTCCGCTGGCAGCAAGCGTCCGATTGTCCGTCCTCCTGGCATTGGAGCAAAGGTTACTTCGCTGGCTGCAGGATTCGGGTAATCGTCGTAGGTCTCGGGGCGACTGGCACGCTTGCCCTCTCGCGTGATCCATGCCCGAGGTTCCTTCTCGACGCCGTTATCGATGCCGTACAAGTAATGAGAAAACCAGCGATTGAGCAGATGCAATGGTGGTTGCCCACCGTGGCCACCTTGATGGTAGTAGATCTTGCAAGGGAGTCCCTTCTCTTTGCATGCTTTGTAGATGCGGTAGCTGTGCTCGGGCATCACATTCCAGTCGTTGAATCCGTGCGCCATCAACATCGGAGCTCGCATGCGTTCGAGCTGGTTCAGATAATCGCGGCTGGCCCAGAACGCATTGTAGTCCCCGTTGGTTCGATCGAACTCTTTGAGCATCCCTTCATCGCGCACGTTGCAATTGCAGTAATTGCGTTTTTCTTCGTAGCCCGAATGAATGAAGTTGTAGAGGACATCGATGTCTTCACCCATGTAACCACCTGGATGGCGAATCAAGCCGTTGGACCGATAGTAGTGGTAGTACGAAGTGTTGGGAGCGATCGGTACGATGCATTCGAGACCCTCTACTCCCGTCGTGGCTGCTGCAAGGCAGAGCGTTCCGTTGTAGGAGGTGCCGATCATCCCCACCTTGCCGGTCGCCCAGGTCGCTTCGACGGTCTCGTCTCCATCGACGCTTGTGAAACCGCGAGCTCGTCCGTTGAGCCAATCGATTACCGCTTTGGGGGCAAGCGATTCATTGGGCCCTCCGACCGTTGGGCAGCCTTGCGACAAGCCTGTTCCCGGCGATGAAGAATGGACCACGGCGAACCCGCGCGGTACCCATTCTCCGAGATGTTCGCCGGACAATCGAGGCCGTTTGGATAGCTGAGTGATCGCAGGAGGTGTTTCATGTTTGGGCGGGTTCGAGTTTAGGTTTTGCCGTGGACTCCACATGTGTTCAGGTAACGTGGAGCCCATCCCCGCATAGTACGGACTCGATTGATAGATCACCGCAACCTTGAGCCCATCGGTTTGAGTCGCTTCGGGGCGAGTCACACTCACATGCACGCGATCCAATTTCCCATCGCCGTCGGAGTCGAACTCGGTCTCAACAAACAAATCATGCTCAATCCAGTTGGACTTGAAGGCAGGCACGACCTGCGCTTCCCCTTCTCGAAAGACAGGGTGTTTGATGTCTTGAGCAACTGGTACTTCATCTTGTCCGAATACGAAGCCCTGCAACAGAAGGTGCGAGCAGAGCATGCAAACTAAGATTAGCATCCTGAAAGGGCTCGCAAGTTTCGATGCGATAATCGTTTGGTGAAACCATTTCATGCTCATGCTGTTGTACCCCTCTATCGTGACATCGAAACCTTCATCTCGTCCGCCCAATTCTAATCATCCCGTCTCTTCGACCCAATGACGGCCAGCAAAGGATATCTGCGGGTCCGACCTGCCCGAACGGACCACGGCTTGAGCCATCGCGCGCGCGATCCATTCCTCGGCCACCGAACGATCCGATCGCCCATGCTGATTCGCAGCCTGCAATCCCCAATCGTTCGGCTTCTCGACCAGGACTCGAATGCTCGCTGCTCGAAACAGCGCGCTGAAGATCGACGGCCCGATGGGTGCTCCCTCGATCCAGATCGGCACGATGGGAACCTTGGCACGCAACGCGACGATCGCTGCTCCTGGGCGAATGGTCATCAACGGTTGTCCCGTGCGATTGATTCGCCCTTCAGGAAACATCCCCACAAACCGACCTTGCTTTGCGAGAGAAATCGCATGCTTGGTGGATGCGGTATCCATGCCGCTGCGATGCGTCGGTATCGTCTCAAAGGATCTTAGCAAACCACCGATGATCGGCTTCTGAAAATAAAGACTCGTCACCATCCAATGCACCCGCCTGCCTGCGCACAACTGTACGAACATCGGGTCCATCGAACTGCAATGATTCGCGACCAAAATCGCTCCACCCTGGATCCGATCGGTCAATAACCAATCGCTCCGCTCCCACTCCATGTACTCGCGCGACCACTCGATCCGAACCCGCCACAGCAGCCTCGATACCACGTAAACCGGCAAGTACAAGAAGCGTTCCCGCAGGCTGTATCGCCCGGGTCCGAACAGTTGCCGGCCCAAATACACGCAGGCAGAAGCGAGGCAGATAATTAAAAAGGCTAATGAAGATAAGTGAGACAGGGTCATTCCCGGGTAGCCGTAAGCCTCGAAGAACTAGATGTTTAGGTCGGTCAGCCCAAAAACGGAACGACGCTGGATGGTCGAATCATGCTATCAAAACCTGGAAAAGTCCATACTTTCCATGGAGAGAACTGGGAAAAGAAGGTAGCCAAAGTCGGGGGGGGCCGATATCGTAGATCTTGTCGCTCTTCAATCGATCCATCGCCGGTCGGTGGGTGCGGCGCCTCCCTCCATCGAAGCGATGTGTGGTTGACGGACCAAGGGTTGGTTTGAGCCTCGCGGCCACGGGTTCAAACGCAGAATCGATCGCGAAGCAGAGATCGATTCCCCTCCCTGAGACCACACGCACGCTCCAGCCTTGAATTGAGATATTGAGCCAGACCGGCTCGACCTCTCGATTTGACCCAGCAAAGCGCGTTGAAAGGACTATCAGGTGCATGCTGCGATGGTTTGGGTGAGGTGCTCTCCCCGACCGGCTCTTTTTTTGTTTGGCGTTCCAAGTGACCTCTCCCACAGTGCATGTCCCGGTTCTCGTCGACGCGGTTCTGACGGGCTTGAGACTCGACGGGTCAAGCGAGCCGTCCTCGAAACGGGTAATCATCGATGGGACACTCGGTGGTGGCGGTCATGCGATTCGGATCGGTTCCTCTTTAGCCCCGAGTGAAACCCTGATCGCGATGGACCGCGACCCGAGTGTGATCGAGCGCATGGTTCCGTTCTTGGAGTCCGAACTGGAGACGACCGCAGAGCGTTCCGAAATTGGCTGGCTCTTGCAACCCGTTCAGGGATGTCGCTGGATCGTATGCGCGGAATCGTACTGCGCGATTCCTGATCTTCTTCATCAGCTCGGCATCTCGAGCGTAGATGGCATCTTGTTGGATCTCGGGCTGTCGAGCGATCAATTACAGGATACAAAGCGAGGTTTCTCCTTTCGGACCGATGGTCCTCTCGATCTACGGTTCGATTCCGGCTCTGGAATCAGCGCAGCGGATTTCCTGAGAATCAGGACCGAGAAGGAAATCGCAGACACCATCTATCAGTTCGGCGAGGAGCGATTTTCGCGGAGGATTGCCCGGGCGATTGTCGAAATGCGCCAATCGCAGCCGATCGAGACTTCGAAACAGCTTGCGGATTTGATCCATCGTGTGGTGCCAGGGAGAATCCACGGTCGGGTCGATAGTGCAACTCGAACGTTTCAAGCGTTGCGTATCGCGGTGAATCGGGAACTCGAGCATGTCGAGCAAGCGATGCAAATCCTGCCTAATTGTTTGGCCGTGGGCGGAAGACTCGCCGTGATCTCCTTTCACTCTCTCGAAGACCGAATCGTCAAGCATGCGATGCGCGAGCACAGCTTGTTGCACGTGATCACCAAGAAGCCGATTGTGGCAGATCTTGCTGAACTGGACGCGAATCCTCGGAGTCGTTCTGCAAAGCTTCGGGTCGCCGAGCGGATGGGTGCCTAGTTCGGCTTCATCTCTGCGAGCTCATCGTTGAAATCAAGAACGGGTTCCTCGGCGGGAGCCTCCTCTGCTGCGACTTCGGTTGGCTCCTGAGCCGCAGTTGGCTTGGTCCTCTTGGGCCTGGACATCAGACCGACCACTAACGGGGCGACCAGAACGATGAGGGTAAATAGAATCCAAAGGTAAGAGATCAGAGTGAACATGAACGTGAAACCATTGGCCAAGCGAGGGGTGCGGAAAAACCACGAACGTGTAAATCACTGGTCCTCCAGCGTACTTGAGATCCCCTGGAATAGCAAATTTTTTCAGAATCCAGACCTGCGGTGTCTGGATCCTGCGCGGTCCAAATCAGCCGCGAACTCGGCGATTCGGACGACCGGTGGAGCGGGAGGCTGGTTGGCTCGTGGGGCGTCCCCCCGGCGAAACCTGTCCCTGGCGAATCGTCGGTGCGGGCGATGCAGACTGGCCGGTCTTCACGGTATCCT
>CAYXFO010000098.1:0-3955 GCA_964464255.1 uncultured Pirellula sp. | reverse complement strand
ATCCTGGATTTGCACTCGCTCATCAGCCAACGTTGCTGGGACTCCCGAGCGCTGCTCAAGGAGGGCCTCGATTCGAAGATGGTAGAGGGCGAGAGCCCGGGTGGCATGGCCGCGCGGTCCAATCGGCCACTTGAAGTCGCGCCGATCATAGATTTTGCTCAGCAGGAAATCGACTGCTTTCTCCACCCGTGGACTGGTCAATTCATCATCGGACACCGTGAACATCAGCCACTCAAGCATGTGTCCCGAGGTTTGTACTTTCCGTTCATCGTTCGGCTCATTGCCACGACCCGCGTACCAGTTGGTGCTGAAGCTGCCGTCCGGGTTCTGGATTTGCCACGTGTAGCGCACATACTCGTTGATAAATTGAGCCGCCCGTGCAAAGTGACCGTTGATCGGCAAGCCTTGCAGTTCCCGTTGTCGCAGGCAGAACGACAGGCCCATCAGCCGATGCGTTCCACCACAAGCTGATCCAACAACCGGTTGTGCCAACTCTTCGCGGAGCAGTTTTTCGATGTTCCAAACTTTGCCATCGTTCGTGCGCCATTGCTTGTCGGCATCGACGTAATAAGACAGACCGATCAACTTGAACGTCAATTCCGACTTCTCTTTACAGGTTGCCATCTCGTAGCGAACCAGATCCTCGACTGTGAATTTCTTGGAACCGATTTGAATTGGGTAGTCTAGGGGAACTTGGCATTGCGCGAGAATGGCCAAGAACTGCCCTTCATGCCCTTGAACTCCGCCTCCGACATTTGGAATGAAGAAGTCTCCTCGCGCCGTAAAAATTCTCTGCGTGCGGCACAGGCCATTGTGGCACATCCATCCAATTGCATTCACTCGGCCATTTGGACCGATCAATTCATAATCTGCGCCATAAGCTAGGATCGCATGCATCACGGCCCATGGTGAACGAGCGGTGGTCGTCTCGGGATTGTTTAGGTAGTGGTCGAGGCAACTCTGAACTCGTGCCAATCTTTGCTGCATTGGGACCGGTATATTGACTCGCGGCTTGTCAGTGATTGCATGCTTCTTGCTCGGTGATCGAATCCCATTCCCCGGTGCGTCGCTCGTATCGGGCTTGGCTGCGCGGTCTGCATCCACTCCTTGCATTTGATCGCTCGTGGAGTTGCGAATGCTCTCGGGTGAGGGTTCTTCCTGGGCAAGATAATCACGCATGTCCTCGTCCGAAGACTTGATACTCCGCTTGGCGGAAGTTTCTTTGGCAGACTTTTCCTCGCCAGAAACCTCTTCAGACTTGGATTTCATGGACTTCGAGAGGGCTCGAGGTGTTGTCGATTTTTCCGAATCCACTTCATCGACCTCAAGCAAAGAACGCGGAGTTCGAACGTTCCTCGAAGAAGCATCCTTGACGGATCGTTCCTTGGTGCTCAGCTTATTCTCGGTGCTTTCCTCAGCAGCGGTGGCTTCTCTGGATGGCTCATCTGCAATCTCGGCAGGTTGATCCGTGTTGTCCGCGAGCATTTCCTCCGATGTCTCTCCAATGACAATAACGCCAGTTGACTCTTCCTCATTCGTGGCCTCGCCACCTTTCGAAGCTTCCGTGAGTTCCGGAGGATCGAGCGCTCCTAATGCGGCTTCGGGAATCTCGATGATCGCGTTTTCATCTTCGCCAGCGATGTTTGCGTCTGCCTTGATTGGCTTCTGGGATACCAGTGTGAACCATTGCATCCATGGTCCAAATTGCTGAGTGCAGACCGACGCAATGCGTTCTGCAAGTTGTCGCTCTTGGATAGCAGTTGGTTCTTCGGCGACTGGAGGTAGCACCGTGGGATCTGGAGCCGCGGCGTTGGGTTGAATCACCCCATTAGCGCGCAGTGGATTGTCTTGACCTAAACTCCACCCTGACCAATTCGTCAGAACAGCCCAAGTTACCAGTGTGAAGGCGGCCAATCCAAGACGACTGATGTGACATGACCGCATAGCGAATAATCAGTTAGACGACATGGGAAATGCTGAGATACTCTGTCGTCTATCGGCACCCCCTATTGGGCGCATACAGAGATAAATAATGGAATTCGTGCGCGATCGCTCGAATGCTATCATCTCCACATTGGAACGATCGACTTCATGGAATCGGCTAAGCTCGCTTTCGGCTCGGGAATGTCTTCACCAGCCAAGTAGCGTTTCCATGCATCGATGTCCCCGCCGTAGTTCTTGCCGGTGATGCTCTTGAGAGCGAGCGAAGCTTGGTATTGCATGGCTGGGTTACGATCTTCTAGTTTGCTAGCCAGGAACTGACGGACCTCGTCACTCGGGTGTTTTCCGAGCGACTCGGTCGCTGCGAGTTGTACGACGCGGCTGCTATCGGAAGTAGCCATCGCCATGAGAGCTGATGCTGCTTCGGGATTGGGGCGTGTTCCGAGTGTCTGAGCGACGGTCAATCGCACTTTATCGTTTTTGTCTTGGCTTAATGGGGTAACCGCTGCCACAGCATCCTGGCGATCCATCACTTCTTGGAGCACCAATACCGACTCGCGCCTCAGTTCGGGGCTGGTTTCGGTTTGCAGAATATCCGTCAACTTAGCAATCCAACGCGATTGCTCTTCGGGAGGCATGTTCGCGATTTGACGTCTCAGGAGTCGCATTTCATCGACTCGCTGCGAGTAGACGACTGTTTTTTCACGGTCTTTACGCCACTGCGATTGGATGTAGGGATTCAGCTTCTTCATTTGGAAGAAAGGGCCATCGGTGCAACCTGGTGCAGCCGCGAAGAGAACGCATGCCAGCAGGATTTTACTGATCTTGGAGTCGAGTCGAGGTTGTGATGGCAACGGCACGGCGCGTTTCCTTGAGGTTGGTTCCGAGGGATTTCCCGGGATTCGCTCGGGAGAATAGCAAGCTGGGTTCCCTGAACGCCAGATCAGAACGCGAAGCGAGTCGGAATGGTTTCCTGTCTTGCAAAAAGAAGAAAATGTGGCAAACTGTCAGCAGTGGGCTGAGGAGTAAACCTTGGCTTGACACCGCTTTGCAGAATCTGGTCTGGGCCGTATGGTCACTAGATCCAGGGATAGTGGGGCGAATTGGAGAGGTGGCTGAGTGGTCTAAAGCACCGGATTGCTAATTCGGCGTAGGGTTAACTCCTTACCGCAGGTTCGAATCCTGTCCTCTCCGCTTGTTTTTGAAAAATCTGTGCTGTCACAGTGCACGTCGGAGTTGATGCCCACCCCTGATGACAACATGACACACAAGCAACTCTTTGCTAGCGATTAGTTTGTTTCGTGGGTGGCACGCGTCACCCTTCCCAATCGATATCCGATCGACACTTCCGGCCAGCTAGACGCGGACTCGAACGCGACGCGATCGTCTGCCCAGCACGATCGCGATCGCGATCGCAAATAAAGCGATCGCCACCATGGGAGCGGTATGCTCAAAAGACAAGAGATAGTGTGCCGGGCTATCTGGATCCGCGTTGCCGTGACCGGGATGGGCCCATGCGAGCCCTGCCATAGATGCCACCCAATGCGATGCCACCAACAGCAAGCAGGAAAAATTTTTTATCAACATAGTCCGCATCCAACGAGGTTTATAAGACGAGATTCTCTGTGCATTCTAAGTTGTATCGAGCAATCGATCTAGACATCTCAAACATCCGGAAAATCCTCTTCATCGATTTGAAAACGATGCAACATGCGATGCAAGATCGGCGAAAGCCGGTTAGAGAAAACATGTGTCGGCGCTAATTTGGAACCGCGGGAACGCATGACCTGCAATCTCTTAATCGTATCGGATATCTTCAAAAATTAACAAACAGGTGCGCCGAAGTGTACTTGCCTTTTTATCGGAGATTTGACTTTTTTCCTACTGCAGAGTGGCGAGATAGGAGAACAAATCGGCGATTTCCTGGGGGGAGCGATCGTCGAGTAGTCCGTTGGGCATAATCGATTCGGTAGAGAACGCCTTCTGTTCGATTTGATCTTGGTTGATCCTAAGG
>CAYXFO010000097.1:0-12168 GCA_964464255.1 uncultured Pirellula sp. | reverse complement strand
AAACGGACGTACAGTCCGTTAGCCAGGAAGCTTCGTAGGGTGGCACGCCCAGAGACTGGGTGGCACGCCCAGAGGATTTGCAAAGGGCGTGGGATTCCATCAGACGGGCTACCATCAGATCATCATGCGACGGGGATAAAGTGTCACGACGCTCCGCATTGTGGAATGCTCCGCGTCGTGAGTACCTGCCACCTTTTCGCGGACGCGGTCACTTTCCCGATGGTTCGAGAAAGTCGGCTCGGAAGGATGCGTCGATATTGACTTTGGCTCGATCGATCAGCTTCAACTCGACCAGCGTATCGGCCAATTGAGTCCAACGTTCACGGCTCATCTGCCCGACACGACTTGCCTCGCTATCTTTCATGCACAGAGGTTTAAGTGCTTCCACACCGAATTCCAACGCTGGCTTTTCGAGCCCTTGTTTGTTCGCCTTTAAGATCACCTCATTGGTCTGAACAGGATCCGAGAGATATTTCACCCAACCTTCTATCGAAGCTTGAACCATCCGTTTGCAAACATCTGCATTCCCATCGACATAATCGGAGGTCGCAACGAGCAAACTCGCATACGGGTTGTATCCGATATCCGACATCATCAACTGATTGACTTCTACTCCCTGTTGCCGGGCCATGAACGGCTCGCTGAAGTTGTAGCCTTGGGCGGCATGGCCTGGACCGGCGACGAGTTGAGCAACGGATCCGAAGTACGGCGCGAGTTTGACCGAGTCATCGAGCAACCCCTTGCTCTTCAGAAACGGAACATAAGGGCGGGTTGAATCAATCTGCAGCGTGACATTCTTCAATTGCTCGAAGGATGCGATCCCGGAGTCAGCGCGGACCATGATACAACGTGGCCCATCCTGGATCGGGGCCATCAAAGCCACCAGCGGTACATCTTGATTTCTTGCGACTAGCACGTCGTCTGCATTGGCAACTCCGAACTGCACGCGTCCCAACGTTAAACTTTGCGGTACGACGGTGTTCTTGCCTCCGGGTTGAATATCTACATCCAATCCGTATTTCTCATAGATGCCGTGAACTTGAGCGGCGTAAAACCCGCCATGCTCGGCTTCGGGATACCAGTTCAGTAGCAGTGCTACTTTGGTCGCTTTCGGAGCATCGGTCGTATTCTGCGAGGCTGTATCTTTCGCAACAGCCGTTTCAGCCTTCTTGGCGTTGGGGGCATCGCAACCCACCATCGCCCAGCACAAGCCTATAAATGCCAACGCAGGCGCGTGTAATGATCGAAACATGAGCAACTTTCCTCAGAAATATTCGGCAATCGGAATTCGCAATATCGTAGCAGATTGCCAAGCAGTTGCGAAAACGAGGTTGGCGAACGACGGAACTCCCTTAAAATCCCGCCATGACACGATCTTCCTCGTTCCCCTTCGACCTCTTGAAGTGCGATCCATCCACGGCCGCGCGCCGCGGGCAACTTCATCTACCGCACGGGATCGTGCAAACACCGGCGTTCATGCCAGTCGGAACGCAAGGGACGGTCAAGGGACTCACGATCGATCAGGTGGCGGCCACCGGCGCGGAGATTCTTCTCGGAAACACCTATCATCTCTCGCTCCGCCCGGGGAGCGCGCTGGTGGCCGAACTAGGCGGGCTGCACCGGTTCATGGGATGGGATCGCCCGATCTTGACCGACAGCGGCGGCTTTCAAATTTTTTCCCTCGGTGACATGAATCGGGTCACCGAAGATGGAGCGACTTTCAAATCGCATCTGGATGGCTCCACAATCCATTTGCGTCCCGAGGATTCGATCCGCATTCAAGAGGAGCTGGGGAGCGATATTGCGATGGTGTTGGATCACGTCGTCGCGCTCCCCAATTCAATCGAGGCGCTTCGCGATGCGATGGACCGATCGATTCGATGGGCGGCGCGATGCAAAGATGCTGCCACTCGAACCGACCAGGCCAAATTCGCGATTGTACAAGGAGGGCTCGATCCGGCTCTTCGTTGTCAGTGCGCAGAGAAACTGATCGAGATCGGGTTCGACGGTTATGCGATCGGTGGGTTGAGCGTCGGTGAACCGCCCGAAGAGATGTACCGCATCCTCGATGTCGCAGCCCCTGCATTACCTATAGATCAGCCCCGATATCTGATGGGTGTTGGTCGGCCTATCGACTTGATCGAAGGTATCGCTCGCGGGATTGACATGTTCGACTGTGTGATGCCTACACGCAATGGTCGCAATGCCCTTGCCTTCACAGCGAATGGTCCGCTCCGGATGCGGAATCAGTGCCATGCCCGCGACCCGAATCCGATCGAGGCCGATTGCCCATGTCTGGCATGTCGCCACAGCCGCGCGTACATCCGACATTTGTTCCAGGCGGACGAAATGCTGGGACCAACGCTTCTATCGATTCACAACCTGACTTTTTACCAACGCCTGATGCAGCAGGCCAGAACCGCGATCGAAAACGAGACTTTCGCAAGCTTTCTAGCCGAGCAGCGATTACGATTGTCGGGTAACATTTCGTAAACACTTTTCTTCCTTAAACCTTTTCCAGGATAGGCGATGCCTCAACGCGTTTTGATTGTCGGTGGTGGTATTATTGGTCTCTCGTCGGCCTTGGCCGCTGCGGAGCGAGGTATGGAGGTGACCGTAATCGACCGCATCTCACCACACGGCGACAACTGCTCGCTGGGTAATTCAGGCATGGTGGTTCCCAGCCACTTCATTCCGCTCGCCGCACCGGGTGTGATCTCGCAAGGACTAAACTGGTTGAGGGATCCGGAATCGCCGTTCTATATCCAACCACGCGTCAGTTGGGATCTGATGCAATGGGGATTGAGATTCTATCTCGCAACGCACGTGCAGCAGGTCGAAGCTGGCTCGCAACTCCTTCGAGACATGAACCTCGCTTCGCGCGAGCTTTACCTACAATGGCAAGACAAGGGTATCGACAGCCAATTGGTTAAACGCGGACTGTTGATGCTATGCTCGACTCAGCATGGACTGGAGGAAGAAGGAGCCATTGCGACCAAGGCCCGGTCGCTCGGCATCCCTGCCTCAGTCTTGACTCCCGAAGAAACCGCTTCGCTCGATCCCAACGTAACTTACTCAGTCGCGGGGAGTGTCTACTACCCGAAGGACTGCCATCTCGACCCGATGCGATTGATGTCCTCATTGCGTTCTCGACTGGAATCCCTGGGGGTGAAACTGCTGTATCGCGAACATGTCACTGGCTGGAAAAAAACGGGTGGACGTATCGCTGCTGTCTGCACCAAGGATCATGAGTTCGATGCGGATGAGTTCGTACTGTGCGGCGGGATATGGTCCGACGGTCTGGTGCGCGAATTGAAACTGCGGTTGCCGATGCAACCGGGCAAAGGCTACTCGTTGACCGTGCCGGACCCCGTTGAGCTCCCGTCGGTGTGCTCGATCTTGGTCGAAGCCAAAGTGGCGGTGACTCCGATGGGACAATCGCTCCGATTCGGAGGTACGATGCAGCTTGGAGAACTGAATCAAGCCATCGATCCACGCCGCGTTTCCGGGATCATCAAGAACATCCCTCGTTACTTGTCCCGCTTCAAGCCTCAGCACTTCGACGGGATTCAGCCTTGGTGCGGCCTGCGACCTGTTTCGCCCGACGGCCTGCCATTCATCGGCCGCACTCAAGCCTATTCCAATCTCACCGTCGCAACCGGTCATGCCATGATGGGAATCAGCCTCGGGCCTATCACTGGCCAACTCGTCAGTGAAGTGCTTCGTGGTGAGAAACCATCCATCGACTTGCGACATCTTTCACCTGACCGATTTGCCAACTCATGAAAGTCCTCATTACCGGCTCAAGTGGCCTGATCGGCTCGGCCGCCGTTCGTCATTGGGATCAAGCAGGTGCCGATTGCATCGGTATCGACAACGACATGCGTCAGGTCTTCTTCGGAAGCGGAGGGAGCACGCGTTGGAACCTCGAGCGATTGCAAGCCGAAATGCGTCGCTTCACGCATCATGAAGTCGATATCCGCGATCGCGATCGAGTCTTTGACTTGATGGCCAAAACGCAACCCGATCTCGTGATCCACTGTGCAGCCCAACCATCCCATGACAAAGCATCCCAGATTCCGATTCTCGATTTCGAAGTCAATGCCTTGGGAACCATGCACATGCTCGAAGCGACCCGTCAGTTCGCTCCCGATGCTGTCTTTTGCCATATGAGTACGAACAAGGTTTACGGCGATGCACCGAACGAGATTCCACTCGTCGAACAAGAGACACGCTGGGAATATGCGAGGCCCGAAGACTACCACGGTGTATCCGAATCGTGTCGCATCGATCAAACGCTTCATTCCCTTTTCGGGGCGTCTAAAGCATCCGCTGATATCGTGGCTCAAGAGTACGGTCGATACTTCGGAATGAAGGTCGGTGTATTCCGCGGAGGTTGCTTGACCGGAGCCAGCCACTCCGGGGTCGAGTTGCACGGCTTCTTATCGTATTTGGTCCATGTAGCTGTCCATAACAAGCCCTACACCATTTATGGCTACAAGGGGAAACAGGTCCGGGATCAGATCGAAAGCTCCGATGTGGTGCGAGCATTCGAGGCCTTCGCCGCCAACCCGCGTCCCGGCGCGGTCTACAACCTCGGTGGTGGCCGCGATAATTCGGCGTCCGTTCTCGAGTGCATATCGCTCATCGAGAGGATCAGCCCACACCGCGTCCATTTTACGATCAGCGACCGGAATCGGACCGGCGACCATATTTGCTATATCTCGGATTTGCGCAAGCTCTGTTCGGATTATCCTGGATGGGATGTGCGCATGGACTTGGAAACCATGGTCGGCAACATGATCGAAATGGAAGAACACAAACGCCGTAAATCATGAAAATATCCAAAGCTGTTGTGACCGCTGCCGGCCCAGGTCAATCCTCTCTGCCGCTGCAGCGACTAGTCGACCGAGATGGAATCGAAAAAACTGCCCTGGAAATGATCATCGAGGAGATCGCCGAAGCTGGCATCGACTCGATCGCTGTGGTCCTCAGCCCCGGCACCGAAGATGCCTTTCGACAAGCGGCTGGTAAGTTGGTGGAACGATTGACCTTCGTTGTCCAGTCTGAGGCACGCGGTTACGGACAAGCCCTCCTGTGTGCGCGCAATTATATTGGCGACCAACCCTTTCTCCACTTGGTAGGTGATCATCTCTATCTCAGTCGGACCGGAAAAAAATGCGCTCAGCAGTTGGTTCAGGTTGCCAGCAAGCATGAGTGTACGGTCTCGGCCGTTCAGCCGACGCGCGAGCAAATGCTCCCCTACTTTGGAACGATCGGCGGATTGCGAGTGGCCCAGGAAGCCAATCTATTTGAAGTCAAACGGGTCTTGGAAAAACCAACCCCTACACTCGCAGAGCAAGAATTGACAATCGCCGGTTTCCGCAATGGAACTTATCTCTGCTTCTTCGGGATGCATGTGCTGACCAGTAGCGTCCTCGACATTCTCGATCACTTAGTTGCCAGCCGATCGGGTCCAGTTCCGCTCGCGGACGCCCTGAATGAGCTCGCGAGTCGTCAACGTTATCTCGCGTGCGAGATCGATGGTCAGCGTTACAACATCGGAGTCAAATATGGTTTGCTCAGTGCGCAGCTCGCGCTCGGACTGGCCGGGGTCGATCGAGATCGCATCTTGACTCAATTGGTCGATTTGCTCAGCGTTCAACGCTAGGAACTGCCCAACGCTAGGAACACCGAATGCCTGCCGATCGCACTAATGCCTGGATCGAAACCATCCTCGCCACCGAGGACACGCAGCGGCATCGCACACTCGAGTCCCTGGCCTCGGGGCTCGATGCCCGAGGACTGCTCGAAGCTGCTGAGGGGCTCGATCGCTTTCGGCGTCAATCCGACAACCTTTATCATCGCGTGCGGGCTCATATGCTCCTCGCGTCGATCTACCGCTATCTGCTCCCTCGCACGTTTCCCGAATCATCAGCTGGTCTTTTACCCTACGAAGCCTATCGAAACATACTCGAGCGCCGGTTTTCCGAAGCGATCGATGCGTTGCTCGAGGAGCAACATCGCGACGGCCCGACTCTGGCCGTGAGCAGCGCCCTGGCGCGGGCTTATCATCAACTTGGGATCCAGACTCTCGCCGATCAAGTGCGACGAAGCGTACGCACGGTCCGTGGCAATCAATGGATGTTTCGCATCGCGCATCCGGATGATCATCCCCTGCGATTGAACCCGAAGTTGCTCCTGCCCGACTCGCTCACCGGAGATTATCCCGTCCTGTTTGAACGGACGAGCGTTCGCATGGACTTCTCGCACTCGGGTTGGAGCGACATCTTCTTTCTGGGGATGGACTTTCCCGAAGGTGCCAAGGTCCTCAACGCATCGATCGACCTGGGAGTCTACGGCCGAGATCGCGAGACTCAACCACCGGTCGAAGCCTATCTGCGCATCATCGATCGACCGGTTCTGCGGTTGGTCAGCACCGACTTAGGGGCGGAAGCTGAATTGACTCAAATCGATGAAGTCTTCGATTTCGCAAAGGACTATCTTGGTCTCCTGAAGGGTGCACTGATCGCAGCAGGTATCGTTCCCCCTGCCATGGAAGGGTGCCGAAGATCGATGGCTGAATTGCTCAAGACCGTCATTGGGCGAGAAGGACTCGGTCTGGAACTGGTCAGCAAGGTCAACGATATCCCCAAAGGATCCCGATTGGCGGTATCGACCAACCTGCTCGGGTGCTTGATCTCCGCGCTGATGCGAGCTACGGGCCAGGTATCGCAACTCGAAGGTGGGCTCGCCCCTGCCGATCAACGTTTGATTACGGCACGCGCTATCCTTGGCGAATGGCTCGGCGGATCAGGCGGAGGTTGGCAAGACTCAGGCGGGATTTGGCAAGGGATCAAACGGATCGAGGGGGTGGTTGCTCAGGAGAGCGATCCGGAGTTTGGAATCAGTCGCGGTCGACTGCTTCCGCAGCACACACTCTTGGCGGATAACGAGTTGCCCGCATCTGCCCGAAATGCTTTGCAGCAGAGCCTGATCCTTATCTATGGAGGGATGGCGCAAAACGTCGGCCCGGTGCTCGAGATGGTCACGGAAAAGTATCTCGTACGGGGCGAGCGCGAATGGCAGGCACGTCTGCGTGCCATCGATATCTTCGGACAAATCGTCGATGCACTTCGAAGTGGAAACATTCGGAAACTGGCCAGCTTGACCACCGAGAATTTCCAAGGCCCTCTTCAAACGATTATCCCTTGGTGTACCAACCACTTCACCGAGTCGGTGATCGATGCATGCCGCGAAAGATGGGGAGATCGATACTGGGGCTTCATGATGCTCGGAGGCATGTCCGGTGGAGGGATGGGATTCTTTTTCGATCCTGAGATCCAAAGCCAAGCGCGAACATGGCTATTGGAAACATTGGTTTCGATCAAGCGAAGCTTGGAACTGAGACTCCCCTTTGCCATGGATCCCGTTGTTTACGATTTTCGAATCAACGATCGAGGATCATGGAGTGAACTGCTACAAGGATCCCAAGCTGCGATGCCAGATGGCTACTACTCCATCCTAGCACCGAAACTGATTCGCAAGGAAGTCAAGGATCTCTCATCCCAATCCAAACGGGATTTGATGCGGCTGAATGAATCCTGTTCTCACGATGGCGAGCGAGCTCGAAAATTGCTCGATCGGATTCTGCCCCAAGCGACTTCGAACAACGATCAGCAGCAATCGTTACGCGAAGTGCTCGACGAACATGGTTTCGATCGAGAACAACACGAGCAGATCCGCGCAGAGATTTTAGCTGGCCGGATTGGACTGGCGGAAAACCGATTGCCCATCCAGACCGATATCCGTGATATCGCAGTCACCGATTATGTCGATTTGCGAACCAGTAGTAAAAGTCGATCAAACCAATCTAAAGCTGGCGAGGATGCGTTACGCGACGGCCAAGTAGGTGTGGTGACATTAGCTGCCGGGGTCGGGTCGCGATGGACCGATGGAGCGGGAGTCGTGAAAGGACTTCATCCGTTCTATCGCTCACAAGGGAGGCATCGAAGTTTCGTTGAAGTTCATCTGGCGAAATCCCGCAAGACATCTCGACGCTATGACGCCGCGGTACCGCATGTATTCACTACAGGCTACCTGACTCATGCACCGATCGAATCATTCCTTCGCAACAACGAAGACTTTGGCTACCCAGGTGATGTCATCTTGTCCCCGGGTATGTCGGTCGGGCTGCGAATGGTTCCTACGGTCCGAGACCTGATCTACTATTGGGAAGAGATGCCTCACCAGGTTCTCGACGAACAGCAACAGAAAGTGCGAGAGAGTGGTCATGCGGCCATCGCGGGCTGGGCCCGTTCGGCGGGCGAAGCGAGCGACTACATCGATAATCTTCCCGAACAGTGCATGCATCCGGTCGGGCATTGGTTTGAGATCCCCAACATGCTCCGCAACGGGACCTTGCATCGCATGCTCGCGAATCAACCGCAGTTGCAGTATTTGATGCTTCACAACATCGACACTCTCGGTGCGAACCTTGATCCTGTGCCGTTGTCTGCCCATATCGAATCGCAGGCGTGTCTCAGCTTTGAAGTCATCGGTCGGCGTATCGAGGATCGCGGAGGCGGATTGGCTCGCGTCGATGGCAAGCTACGGTTGCTCGAGGGGATGGGGATGCCGAGCGATCGGGATGAGTTCAAGCTCACCTACTACTCGTCGATGACGACATGGATCTCGATCGATCCGTTGCTCGATGTGTTTGGGCTAAAGCGTTCTCAGCTTTCAGATCGCGACGCGGTCGACGTTGCAGTCCGTCGATTAGCGAGCCGATTACCGACTTACGTCACAATCAAGGATGTGAAGAAACGATGGGGATTGGGGCAGGAAGATGTGTTTCCGGTGACTCAGTTCGAAAAGCTTTGGGGCGACATGAGCAGTCTGTCGGATGTTCGCTGCAATTACATGGTCGTCGACACCTGCCGAGGCCAGCAACTGAAGGACCCCGCCCAACTCGACCCCTGGGTCCGCGATGGATCGGCCGCCTATGTGGATGCACTTTGCGATTGGGGATCCTGATCCCTATGCATGCAAAGCGGTTTCGGTTGTGCCCACTTGCCAATGGGGATAAACTGTAAGGACTCATGAACGTCTGGCGCGAGAGCGTCTGAGGTTTCGTAGCTTCGAAACCCTAGGCCGCCGAAGGTGTAAAGTGTCCCACAAACACTCAGGCAAAAGGACCGCCGCGACCGAAACATGGACTCTGGAGAGCGGTTTTCTTCTTCGCAGTTTCTGCGACGACGAAAATCCACCGAAGGGGCAAGCAGCCATCCGCTGCGGATCTCTCAGGTAACAAGGACAGAGGGGCTACCCAACCATCGATCCATTCGATCAGGAGCCTACCTCCGTGTCCTCATTCTCACCCTTCGTCGCTCGCCATATCGGTCCGCGAGACTCCGAAATCCAGTACATGCTCACCGAGCTCGGCTTTACAAGCCTCGATGAACTGACCGATGCGGTAGTCCCGCAAGGGATACGATGGAACCAACCGCTTCACGTTGGCCAGGGGATGAGCGAAGAGCAAGCCCTCGATGCTCTCAGACAGATCGCGGCCAAGAATCGATCGCTTCGCTCGTTGATCGGTGCCGGATACTACAACACGTTCACGCCGAAAGTGATCCAACGCAATGTGCTTGAGAACCCGGCGTGGTACACATCCTACACACCGTATCAACCCGAGATCTCGCAGGGGCGTCTCGAGGTTCTGTTCTACTACCAAACACTCGTTTCGGAATTGACTGGACTTGAGATCGCGAATGCGTCGCTGCTCGATGAAGCCACCGCCGCAGCCGAAGCGATGGCACTGGCACATCGCACGGTCAAGGGAACGCGATTCTTGATCTCGACCGCCTGCCATCCCCAGACCATCGAGGTGGTTCGAACACGCGCGATCCCTCTGGGGGTTTCGATCGAAACGTTCGATGAACAGCAACCGATCGAAAACTGGCAAGGAATCTTCGGTGTGCTGATTCAGTATCCAGGTACCGACGGTTCGATCGTCCATCCCAAGGCGTTGATCGATCGAGCGCACCAGAACAAGGCATTGGTCGTCGTGGCGACTGACTTGCTGGCCCTCATGATGTTGCCATCACCCGGTTCATTAGGAGCGGACATCGCGGTCGGAAGTGCGCAGCGATTCGGTGTCCCGCTCGGTTTCGGCGGCCCGCATGCAGCGTTCTTCGCGACGCGCGATGCCTACAAGCGAACCATGCCCGGCCGAATCGTCGGTCAATCGATCGATCGGCATGGCAAGCCTGCGTTCCGTTTGGCATTGCAGACCCGCGAGCAACATATTCGCAGGGAAAAAGCCACTTCCAACATCTGCACCGCTCAAGCACTCCTGGCGATCATGTCCACCCTGTACGCCTGCTATCACGGGCCCGAAGGACTGCGAGCTATCGCGAGGCGCGTGCATGGTCTAACATGCCGACTGTACCGATGTGTGATTCGGGCAGGACTGAAATGCCGATCGGATCGCTTCTTCGATACGCTCGCTATCGTGGTCCCACAAGGTTCCGATACCGTCATGGCTCGAGCGGTCGAGGCAGGCTACAACCTGCGTCGATTGGATGATTCGACCATCGGTATCAGCTTCGACGAAACAACGAGTGAATCCGATCTCCAGGCCGTGGCCAAGATCCTCGGTATCGAATGGATAACCGGCGAGGTCGAACCGCAACTGCGAGACGAGGAATGCCGCAACGATGTCATCCTGACTCAAGATGTATTCCATCGCTATCGGAGCGAAACCGAGATGATGCGGTATCTGCGGCGATTGTCGGAAATGGATATCGCATTGGATCGAGCGATGATCCCGCTGGGGTCCTGCACGATGAAGCTCAATGCAGCATCGGAATTGACCCCGGTCACATGGCCTGAATTCAACGGCATCCATCCGCTCGTGCCCGCCGATCAATGCCAAGGCTATCGCGAGATGATCGACCAACTCGAGTCGATGCTGTGCGAGATCACCGGCTACGATGCTATATCTCTTCAACCTAATGCTGGCTCGCAAGGGGAGTATGCAGGTCTGTTAGCGATCAAGGCCTACCATGAATCGCGAGGCGAACACGACCGCGACATATGCTTGATCCCGAGTTCCGCACACGGAACCAATCCCGCAAGTGCACAGATGGCGAATATGCAGGTGGTGGTTGTCAAATGCGATGATCATGGCAACGTCGACTTGGCCGATCTCGATGAGAAGATCGCAACCTATGGCAAGCGAGTCGCCGCGATCATGATCACGTATCCATCGACACACGGCGTCTTCGAAGCCGGAGTCACGACCGTATGCGAATGGATTCATGCGGTCGGTGGTCAGGTCTACATCGACGGAGCCAACCTCAATGCCTTGGTGGGAGTTGCCAAGCCGGGGTTGTTCGGAGGGGATGTCTCCCACCTGAACCTGCACAAGACCTTCTGCATTCCGCACGGCGGTGGCGGACCGGGTGTAGGGCCCGTGGGAGTTCGAGCCCATCTCGCACCCTTCCTGCCCCGCGATGGAGTCCATCCCGAACGGCAAGGTCCCTTGGTTTCGGCTGCTCCCTTCGGAAGTGCTGGAATCCTCCCTATTTCTTGGATGTACATCCAAATGATGGGGGGAGCGGGATTGCGACGGGCTACCCAGGTCGCCATCCTCAGCGCTAATTACATTGCGCACAGTCTGAAGGACTATTACCCAATCCTCTACACCGGTGTTCGCGGATTGATCGCTCACGAGTGCATCCTCGATACCCGTCCCATGGAAAAAGAAGGGCATGTAGGGGTCGATGACATTGCTAAGCGGTTGATCGACTACGGGTTCCACGCTCCAACGATGTCGTTTCCTGTCGGCGGGACCCTCATGATCGAGCCGACGGAAAGCGAATCTCTGACAGAGCTCGATCGCTTCTGCCGAGCGATGAAGATGATCCATGGGGAGTACCTACAGGTTCTCCAAGGTGTCTGGCCAGCCGACAACAATCCGCTTCACAACGCGCCGCATACGCTCGATGTGGTATTGGACGAATACTCAAAGCTTGCCTATCCGCGACGGCTGGCCCTGTGCCCCGACCCGGAGGTATCGACTAGGGTCAAGTACATTCCACCTGTCGGACGTGTCGACAATGTCTATGGCGACCGGAATTTGGTCTGTGCCTGCCCGCCTAT
>CAYXFO010000096.1:0-12258 GCA_964464255.1 uncultured Pirellula sp. | reverse complement strand
ATGCTCGAATGCAATCCAAAGTTGCACTTGATTCCTGAAACGAAAGTAACGCCGAGTCCGGTTCGTGAGATTGCGATCGCAACACATGGTCGCTCGGCACTGATCGTGCATCCCCTCGACTCTGCAGACTGTGAATCCGTGCTTGCTGGTGACTCCGCAGGAGTGGGGCATTGGGATGTATTCGGTGGGTTTATGGAGAAAGGGGTGATTCGCCGTGCCCGGTTTCTCTGTGCATGGAGCAAACAACAGGAAGCCTCCCCAGCATGGGAGCAAGTTTTGGACTGGTTCTCTCAATCCCCATTGCCATTGACTGCATGACTCAGGCAACTAGAGTAGTCACGTCGATCGAGCATCTAACAATCAAGGGATTTGAAATTGGGGAATCGAGTAAAAACGGAATCTTCATCGTCAAATGGAACGACTGCCCGCAGTGCATCTCGTTCACAACCACACCGGATCGACGAAGTCAATTGGTACGATCATCCTGAGTGGTACGAATTAGGTTTTCTCAAAGACACTCCTCGCGAAGGCAAGTTTCTCGTCGATGTGTTCAAGAAGCATGTACCGTTTCCTGTGACTCGAGTCCTCGAGACAGGGTGTGGCTCCGGTCGATTGGTCCGCGAGATGGCTCGTCGAGGATTTCAAACCACCGGCTTGGATTTGAACACCACCGCACTCGCATATTGCCGAAAGAAACTTGCTGAGGAAAAACTGGAAGCGAATCTCGTTCAAGGGAACATGGTCGACTTTGATTTCGATCAGCCCTTTGATGCGGCATTCAATGCTATCAACACGTTTCGACACCTGGAGACCGAAGCATCGGCAGTGAAGCATCTCAAATGCGTTGCGAGACATCTGAAGCCCGGAGGTGTGTTTGTCCTGTCGCTACACTTAGTTCCGCGCGATGGTGATCTATGGGGGACTGAGCGTTGGGGAACTCGCACCGCAAATCTCAGCGTCTATTATTCCCTAACAGTCACCGAAGTCGATCTCAAGAAGCGTATCGAGCAGCTTAAGATAACCATGAATGTCAAGGGACATGGACTACATCATCGATTGAGTGACGAAATACGCTTGCGATTGTACGATGTGGAGCAGCTCAAGGAGACGCTCGGCAAGGTCAAGCAACTGCAGCTCGCCGGTGTCTACGATTTCTGGTTCAACATCCGCCAGCCTCGACGGCTCAGCCAGTCGATTTGCGATACGGTGTTGGTGCTTCAGCGGGTTTAGAACTGGCCTCCCAACGCTTCCAAACCTTGGTGGTCAGATGGTCGATCGACAGATAGATCGCTGCGGATGAAGCACCCCCTAAAGGACCTGCGACAACACCTCCGACAATCGCAGCGGTAATCGTCCCAGCGGTCTTGCCCAGTTTGTCTGCGTGGCAATGCTCGATTGAGTAACTGCGCGATGCCGCATACACACCTTGTCGAGCGAGCTCCCCCACCAGACTCGATACCCCAGTCGCACGAGTCACCATAACCCGCGTCATTCCACTCGCAGTTGCGGATGCTGCCGCATATGCAGCAGCCTTCGCCGAGCACGCGATAGCACCCGCGATCCCGGTCCGAAGGGCCGAGCCGATCACGCGGTCTGCTTGATGGCTGACCGATTCACCCGTTTTGCAGGCACGCGCAAAATGCTCACAGTTCCCCATCGCTAAATGGTATCCCGCTGTCCCGACAGCTTGTTCAGCTCGCTGGACAACCTCGTCGCTCGCTAGCGAGTTCCGGACACTCTCGGTGCGAACTTCTTTACCTTCCGAAAATTCCTCCCAAGAGACACGATGCACTTGCATGGTCTGCGAGTCAGCGACGGTAGCCAAATGTACTACGCTCCCATCCCCCATATCGATGCCGAAATGGCGATAAAGAACCGGCCCCCATTTGCATGTAACGTAAATTAAATCTGCTCGAGCCATACCCCCCTCCGTTCATTGCCGGGATCCCAGGGTCCCCGGCAATCGCGATTACTTTCGAATAGCAATCAGCGGAACACCGACCCTCGATACGAAACTGACTGGAATTCTAGGCTGAAAGCCCCTCGAATCCAGGCGCGCACAAAAACATCCCGGATCGGGGTTACACCAGAGCCCAAACGAAAACAGCCGCAAAGCATTGTTCACGGCTGATGATCGTTTGCCTTAAAGTGGACCGCAGCCACGAGACCGAATCCAATGGATCGATGGTCGATTCCACGTTTGCAGACGGTCACTTACTGGAAGGAACGACCGCATCCACACGACTTGACTGCATTAGGATTGTCGAAAGTGAAGCCCTGACGTTCGAGGCTGGTGTACCAGCCGAGAGTGGTTCCTTCGAGCAACAGCGCGCTTTTGCGATCGATCACCACGGCGACTCCATTTTGCTCAACGCGAGTGTCCTTGGCATCGTCGAATTTGTCGTCAAAGTTCAGGGAATACTCAAACCCACTACAGCCACCAGCGACCACGCCGACTCGTACAAACGTATCTTCTCCAAATTGGGCTTCGGAATGAGCCCGCTTCAACTGTTCTGCTGCTTCGGGGGTAACATTGATCGCCATACACAACCTCATGTATTGATTAAGATCTCGGAAGTTCTTGCGTCGATTGCCAGCAGCTTCTGAAATTGCCTCCAGCAAATCTCCCAATAATGTTATGCATCCTATGACGCATCTGGCAAGCCAAAATCGCCTTTCCAAGAACTTCGGGTCCGGTTATTCTAGACAATCTGCCATTTGTGGCGGGGCGGGAAAGGCTCGTCGCCTTGCCGAGCGACTTCCCATAAACATTGAAATCCTCTGAAAACTGCTGAAATCATGGTAAAACCGCATCGAAAACTTAAGAAAGCGAATCACGGCCAGCGAGCCGCCAACAGCAAGGCACGGAAGGCAAAACGTCGCAAGGTCCGCACCTAGGCTCCTCCCCGGCACCCAGGCTACCGCTTCGCCCCCGCCGATACCGCTTCTCAGGCAGGACACATCTCCATGGCCGTCAAAGACTTCATCGTGGACCCGGCCACGATTGATTTCAACAACGTCGTCGCGGACATAGAAGAAATTCGCAGGTACAACCCTCAGCGATTCGAGATGGAACAGCTGACTGCGATCGTTTACACAGATCCCGTACGCGTTGCCTGCGTTGGCTACAAGGACGTGACGGAAAACGAGTTTTGGGTCCGCGGTCACATGCCAGGTATGCCCCTGATGCCCGGAGTCGTGATGCTCGAGGCCGTGGCGCAGGTCTGTTGCTATTGCTCACATAAATTCAAGTTGCTCGGCGACTCCATCGTGGGGTTCGGGGGGCTCGAGGATGTACGCTTTCGCGAACCGGTCGTACCCGGTGATAGGTTGGTCGTGATGTGCGAGCTTCTCAAGCTTCGCAAGCCCCACCTGCTGGTCTGTCGCTTCCAAGGAGTCGTGAACGGAAGAATTGTCGTCGATGGCCAACTCAAGGGAATTCCTATCCCATTGCAGGTCCTCGCTCCCCAGGAGCAAGGGCGAGGATAAGGGCTGAACGTACCGCAACGCCCCAGCTACCGTCGATCTCCGTTTACTCTCAACTACGGTTGTTGTGGCGCTTGCTCTCCTTGCGATTGCTTTGGTGATGGCAGTTGCACCGCACCCGGCTTGGTCGGCATTCCATAAGCATCCGTTTTAGATTGGCTCGACAGAGGCTGTGCAAGCTCGACTCCAGCAATCAAAGCCAGAAGCAACGTGGCAACAAAGTAGATTGCGTAGTGCAGGAACGACTGACCCACCTCCAATTCGCATGCTCCGACGGAGACCGCAACGCCAAGCCCAAACATGAGTGCCAAAAAAATTGCCATCTGCAAGGTCTCAATATCAGCTAAGGTTCTGTTGCCAAAGTAGTAGGCTAACAGGGTGTACAGGCCCCAAGTACCCGCGAAAACAGCAGCACAGATCCCTAAACGAATCCATCGCTCTTTTCCTATGTACCCACCGAGTTCATCATCTTTGAAGAACGTGTAGCCCATGGATGCCAGCGGGTAGGCTAATGCAATCGCCGCGAGCACCAAGACCCATGTAGGAGGAGATTGAGCCATCATCCGCAGGACGATCGCGCCGATCAAACAGACGACAGCTACAGACGATGCCAAGGCGATTTGTAATGTCGACGGATCGAATTCGATTCGCCGAATCGGCTTGAGAACAGGCCGGCCCGTCGAATCCTTAGGACCTGATGTCTCGGGCGCGTGAATAATCACTTCCTGAGACTTGTCAGGAACCGTGATCACCTGTTTGCATTTGGGGCACGGCCCCTGTTTGCCAGCGAATTTGTCGCTGACGGAGAATCGTGCTAGGCAACCTGGACAGGTAACTGGGATTGGCATGGCGATCCGAAACAAAATGGGTGGTTTCGAAGAGACGCTTCTATTGTAATCAAATTAGAATTCTCCAGGTTAACGAGGGACCCAGCCAACAGGAAAGTATTGGCCCAATAGGAGAGAATCGATCGATGGAAAAGAAATCTTGGCTAAACGTTGTCTTGTTCCAACCCGAAATCCCACAGAACACCGGCAACATCGGCAGAACGTGCGTTGCGTTGGAGGCGAAACTCTGGATCGTTCGTCCTACCGGATTTCGACTCGATGATCGCTCCTTGGAGCGGGCAGGACTAGATTACTGGCAACATCTGGATTGGGAGGTCGTCGACTCCTGGGATTGCATGAGTCGAATATTCGACCCCGAGCGTGCGTGGTTCTTTACCAAGTTTGCGAAGCGTCATTACACCGACATTGCATACCAATCCGGCGATTGGCTCATCTTCGGTACCGAAACCAGCGGTCTCCCAGAGAGTATTCGCACTGCGTATGCGTCCCAATGTGCTCGTTTGCCGATGACAGGGCCGGTTCGAAGCCTGAATTTGTCTGTCGCTGCAGGCGTTGCGATGTACGAAGCCTTCCGACAATGCGGTCGCAATGAACTGGACATCTAGAATAGTGGTTACTTGTCACGGAAGGCGGACACCCGTTCTACTCGGCATCCCTCTTTGCGTTATGATTGGCAAATCGATTGGGTTCAACCTCTTCAGAACCTTGATCTCAGGATGAGTTTTGGTCTTTTCGGATGATCCGCTATGAGTATCCGCGTTGCATTGCATCACGAAACGGTCTATCGCTACGATCGCTTGGTAACGCTCGGGCCGCAGATTGTGCGGTTGCGACCGGCACCCCACTGCCGAACAAGCATCCTTAGTTACTCCATGCAAGTAACCCCCGAACAGCATTTTTGCAATTGGCAGCAAGATCCACAGGGTAATTACCTTGCTCGACTCGTTTTCCCGAAACAGACTCGCAACTTCTCGATCGAGGTAGATCTGGTCGCCGACATGACAGCGATCAACCCGTTCGATTTTTTTCTAGAACCATATGCGGAATCGTTTCCATTCCGCTACGAAGACTGGTTGCTGAAAGAACTCGCGCCCTTCATGCATACGATCCACACGAGCGGGAGACTACCGTCTTGGGTTTCCTCGATCGATCGATCCCCAAAACCCACCATCCATGCGATCACCGATTTGAATCGCAAACTTCATGATGCCATCAAGTATGAGATTCGCATGGAGCCGGGAGTTCAAACCCCAGAGGAAACGCTGGAGCGAGGAAGCGGTTCATGCCGCGACTCGGCGTGGTTGTTGGTACAAATCTTTCGCCATCTCGGTGTCGCAGCTCGCTTTGCATCCGGTTATTTGATCCAACTCGCGCCAGACGTGAGGTCGATCGATGGCCCGAGTGGTCCCGAAGAAGACTTCACCGACTTGCATGCGTGGGCCGAGATCTACTTGCCGGGCGCAGGATGGGTCGGACTCGACCCGACGAGCGGTCTGCTATGCGGCGAAGGACATCTGCCGCTGGCCTGCACGCCGGAACCATCGAGTGCAGCGCCAATCACTGGTTCGGTCGACCAAGCCGAGTGCGAGTTCAGCTTCTCGATGTCCATCAAGCGAATTCATGAAGACCCCCGCTCTACCAAGCCATACACCTATGACCAATGGCATCGTATCGATGGATTGGGCCGCAACGTGGAACAACAGTTGCAAGCGGACGACGCGCGTCTGACATTCGGTGGTGAACCGACCTTCGTATCGATGGACGACATGCAGGGAGAAGAATGGAATCAAGCGGCTGTCGGTCCCACCAAACGCAAGATCTCTGGGACGTTGATCAAACGGCTGCGTCAACGCTTTGGACCTGGCGGTCTCTTGCACTACGGACAAGGGAAATGGTATCCGGGTGAATCGCTTCCGCGCTGGGCGTTGACTTGCCTGTGGCGACTCGACGGCGAGCCGATCTGGCTCGATGATCAGTGGATTGCCGATGAATCGAGAGACTACGGATTTACGTTCGTGCAGGCTCGCGCTTTCACTGAAAAGCTGGCTTCGCATCTCGGTGTAGATCCTCGATGGATAATGCCAGCCTATGAAGACATCTACTACTCTATCTGGCGAGAACAGCGATTGCCCATCAACATCACTCCCTCGGATCCCAAACTTGAGGATCCGGAGGAACGAGCGAGATTGGCTCGCGTGTTTCAACGTGGGCTGAATCAGCCGGTCGGTGTGGTTCTCCCGATTCGTCGCCAATGGTGGCAGGGGACCCGCACATGGCAGAGCGGACCATGGCCTGTGAGACCCGAGAGACTTTTCTTGTTGCCTGGTGATTCTTCGATCGGACTGCGGCTGCCCCTGGATACCCTACCGTGGACCAATATCCCTAACGCCGGTACGATCACGCCACTGGATCCATTCGCGTCACGACCCCCTCTACCGACGAACGCTTCCATTCGTCAGCAGTTTGGCTCCCGTACTACTGAATCCATGAGGTCTTCCGAGTCATCGCGCTAGGCGAAGATGGAGATCGCTCACGAAGAGCCGTTGAGTCAATCAGTAGACGACCAACGCGATGATTCCGACAACTCAGCGGATGGTATGGTCAGAACCGCTCTTTGCGTTGAACCTCGTGAAGGGCGCATCTACGTATTTATGCCTCCTACCGAGTTGCTCGAAGATTATTTGGAATTGATCACAGCGATCGAATTGTCCGCGAAAGAGTTGGGGATGCCGGTCGTCATTGAGGGATATCTGCCTCCGCGCGATCATCGCGTTCAGTTGATCAAGGTGACTCCCGATCCAGGCGTTATCGAAGTCAACGTACACCCAAGCAGTAGTTGGGAGGAACTGGTTTCAAACACAGAAAACTTGTACGAAGATGCCCGGCACTGTCGCTTGGCAACCGAGAAATTCGATCTCGATGGAAAACATACCGGGACGGGTGGTGGAAATCATATTGTCATGGGAGGACCGACTCCTTGGGACTCCCCATTCCTTCGTCGTCCCGATTTGCTTCGAAGCATCATCGCATTCTGGAACAACCATCCCTCCCTGTCTTATTTTTTCAGCAATCGATTCATCGGTCCCACCAGTCAAGCGCCTCGCGCTGACGAAGGGCGTCGCGATGCTCTCTACGAATTGCAGACAGCACTGGAATTGATTCCCGATCGAGGCCAAGATCTGCCGCCGTGGGTTGTGGATCGATTGCTTCGAAACATGCTGATCGACCTGACCGGAAACACGCATCGCGCCGAGATCTGCATCGACAAACTCTATTCCCCAGACAGTGCGACCGGACGCTTGGGTTTGGTCGAACTGCGCGGATTTGAAATGCCTCCCCACGCACAGATGAGCCTCGTTACTCAATTGCTCGTACGATGCCTGATCGCATTCTTTTGGAGAAACCCCTACCGCGAGCCACTGATCCGCTGGGATACGGCGATTCACGACCGATTCATGCTTCCCCATTTCCTCAAACGCGATCTCACGGCCGTCCTATTTGCCTTGCAGGAAGACGGTTGGGCATGGGAGGAGAACTGGTTTGCCCCCCATTACGAGTTCCGATTCCCTTTCATTGGTGAAGTCGCATACTCCGGTGCATCGATTTGTTTAAGATCTGCAATCGAGCCATGGTATGTTTTGGGGGAGGAGCCGGGGGGAGGTGGCACGGTGCGTTATGTCGATAGCAGCGTTGAACGATTGGAAGTGCAGGTTCAAGGACTCGATCTTGATCGCCACAAAGTTCTTTGCAATAGGATCATTCTGCCTTTGCAGCCGACGGGCGAAGCGGGTACTTATGTCGCCGGTGTTCGGTACCGAGCGTGGTGGCCTCCCTCCTGTCTGCATCCAACCATTCCGCTCCATACGCCGCTGGTTTTCGATGTATGGGACATTCGCGCGGGGCGAACGATAGGGGGTTGCACCTATCATGTTGCCCACCCAGGTGGCCGCAATTACGAAACCTTCCCCATTAACGCTCTTGAAGCGGAAGGGCGACGCGTAGCCCGTTTCTTCCCCTATGGTCACACGCCTGGAAGAATCACCCCGATGATTCCGCGAGAGAACCCTGAATTTCCTTCGACTTTGGATCTGCGGCGCGAGCGAACCGCATCCTAACGCTCACTGCATAACGTTTCAGGATTGACTACCGAAAACGGAATCGTTTGGTTACCATTTCGAAAGGGAAACGCGAAACCAATTGCAGCCACTCCGTGAGCCATGGAATAGTGAATCGCGAAGCATCAAGAAATCTCGACCAGTCAGTCCGAACCGTAGGTCAGCTTATAGACCGCTTTGGGCGGGTCCATACGTCGCTGCGCGTCTCCGTGACGGATGCATGCAACATTCGTTGCCGTTATTGCATGCCCGAAAGTGTCAAGGGATTCATGCCCCAGCACCAGTTGATGTCTTTCGAACATATCGAGCGCGTCGTGCGTGCACTTGCGCATGCAGGAATCAATAAAGTTCGCCTTACAGGCGGAGAGCCGTTGATGCGATCGGAGTTGCCGGACCTCGTTCGACGTTTGTCCGGTATCCGTGGTCTAGAGCAGATTGCGATCACCACCAACGGTATGATGCTCCGAGAAGTGATGGCGGACTTAAAGGCGTCCGGTCTGACCCATATCAATATTTCGCTCGACACCTTGAGAGAAGACGCGTTTCAACGCATGTCTCGTCGCAATGGTCTCGATCGCGTCCTTGCAGGAATCGAAACTGCGGTCGCAAGTGGACTACCCTTGCGTCTCAATGCGGTCGTACTTCGAGATGTCAACTTGGAAGACTGCATTCCTTTGGTCAGATTTGCTGTCAGTAAAGGGGTCACCATCCGCTTCATCGAGTTTATGCCTTTGGATGCGGACCGTTCGTGGAGTCAGGCCCAGGTGGTTCCTGGAAACGAGCTAAGGGAACGATTGGAAGCCGAGATAGGGCCCATGCAAGAAAAGACCGGTGTCGATCCATCGCAACCCTCTCGAGACTATGTGTTTCTACACGGCAAGGGAAGCGTGGGATTCATCGATCCTGTATCGCAACCTTTCTGCGGGAATTGCAATCGATTGCGTTTGACTGCGGATGGCAAGTTCCGCAACTGCCTGTTTGGCCGCGAAGATTGGGATATCATGTCCCTTCTGCAACGAGAGGCGACCGATAGCCAGATCCTCGATGTTGCATCGCGATGCGTCGAAGCCAAACACCCATCCCACGGTATTTCCGAGGCTGGCTTCGAACCACCCACGCGAGCTATGTACCAGATCGGTGGTTGATCCATCGAAAGACTCTTTTGAAACGAGAAAGCAAATTTTGGAATGACCCGATTTGACGTTTGCGGTTTAGGAAATGCGATTGTTGATATTTTCTTGGAACTTAGCGATGAGGAATTCGCAAGCCTCGGATTCGATCGCGGGACCATGCGATTGGTCGATCCGGATGAGCAGCAAAAGCTGCTCCTCCGTTTCTCGGACCGAGGCCACGATTTGCGTCTGGTCAGTGGCGGCTCCGTTGCGAACTCCGTTATTGCTGTTTCGCAATTGGGAGGAACCGGGGCATTCATCGGATGCGTTGGGGACGACCGCTATGGCCTTCATTATGCGGAGGAATTCCAAGCTCTTCGTATCCACATGGGTAATCCGATCATCGTGGCTCAAACCACCGGTACGAGCGTGGTCTTAATCACGCCGGATGCCGAGCGGACGATGCGCACAAGCTTGGCCGTTTCGAGCCATCTGTGCGACCGACATATTGACGAAGATCGCATTTCTAAATCGACCTGGCTGTTCATCGAGGGCTATGTTTTCGCCAATCCCGATACCGGCCAACATGCCATTCGCAAGGCCATCGAAATCGCGAAAAAGCATGGCACGAAGATCGCGGTCACTTGCTCCGAGGCGTTCATTCCGGAGGTGTTCGGAGATGCATTCCACGACGCGCTCAAGGCGACGGATCTTCTCTTCTGCAATGCACCCGAGGCGATGTCGGTCACGGGCCGTAAGTCGAGTTCCGAAGCCTTCGCGGCACTTCGTGGGTTGGTCCCCAACAGTGTCGTCACCGATGGTGGCAACGGAGCTTATGTTCGATTTGAAGGGGAGGAGGTTCACGTTCCGGCGTTCGCCTGCCAACCCAAAGATCTGACCGGTGCGGGAGACATGTTCGCTGGTGGCTTCCTCTATGGCATCACTCACGGTTTCGCCCCTGCGATCGCAGCGCGAGGAGCCAACTACATGGCATCGAAAGTAATCAGCCAAGTGGGCGCTCGCTTGCAGGAACCAGCAGTCCCCCTTTGGGAAGAGGGGATTGAGGTGCAACGCGCCGATGATGTTGGGGGCTGATCCGATCCCCACATCGCTTGGTCGCAGGAAAACCGTGGGACGTAACGATGCTATCTAAGATCGTTACGCGAACTGATGCTGCACCGCCCAGACGGCGGCTTGCGAGCGATCGTTCACTCCGACCTTCGATAGGATGTTCTGGATGTGCTCTTTGACCGTCTCGTAACTGATTCCAAGAAACACCGCGATCTCTTTGTTGGTGCCTCCATCGACAAGATGCTTTAAGATCTCTTTCTCGCGGTGTGTCAAAGGTATTGGATATTTTTCGCCGGGCACGATATTCGATGCCGATAATACCAAACGTCGCAATTCATCCCGCGACCATGAAGATTGCCCCTCGGCGGCCTGCAAAATTTTTTGCACGATTTTAGGGAAGGGATCGGAATAGAGCACGATCCCGAGCAACCCCATCGATGCAGCGCTGGCTAAGATCGCTGGGTTCTCTTGCAATGCAAAAAGCATGAGCGATTGGTTCTCAACCGTCCTCTTGATCGCTTCGATCAACGACAAAGGACCATCTCCCGGCATATGCGCGTCAATTAACACAACGTCGCAGGGTGATCGCTGCAACTGCTGAAGTGCGGATCTCTGATCCGGAGCATTAAACTCCAACGTCAGCCCCGCTCTGTCCGCCAGTTCACGAAAGCCCAACCAATCCACCTCACAGCATCCCACCAAAAGGACCGAAGTAGGCATGACAATCTCCGGAATCACATGGATCTCGAGCAAAACAAGCCACTCTATCATAGCACAACGGGGGGATGGGTTGTCTGCATAGAAGGCGTTTATTGCGCTCCATCATGATCTAGGAGAATAGAACTGATTTCATAGGGGCGAAATTTCACAGCTTTTCCATCGGCATCATCGTGAACAAGCATGACGTACCGATCGAGGCGGTTGGCCACCGAGGAATCGATCAATTGATTCGAATCCGCAGCGGACATTTGCATCAAGATGCGTACCTCGATGTCCCGCATGGCATTTCGAGATAGCCAGCGGCTAAGGGTAGTCGCAGTATCCGACCATATACAAACGTGGATGCCGAGACTCGGACCATCCGCCAGCACCTTCATGAGCAGGGCATCTGGAGTCATTTCTCCCTCCTGGCTTGAAAAGGAGAATTCATCGCTGCGACGAAATTCCCGAAATCGCGAGAGATTTGCAATGACAAGGATCAAGGGGGAATAGGTGCGATCGGGAGCAGCGTTGCGAACATTCCATTCGCTCTGGAGTTCGGAAAGGAGTTCGTTAAGTTCCCGCACTGCCCCAACGCGGACCCGAGAGGGCTGGTTTCTTAGCCATTGCATTGCATTGACCATGAATTCGTCATCTGCCGAGCTTCCGTCCAGGATCAGAAAGCGAGGACTAGCGTCTTGCTGCAAACCCGATACGAGCGACGTTCGAACCCAGCTGACAAGTAGCCCAGCGACCAATGCGCTTTCGTTGCCGACGATCATTACATTTCTACCAGCGACTGGCGGAAAAGCTTCCATCACCGGAGGCTCGATCGAAACGCTCTCTCCGAGGACCCAGGGAGCTTGTGAACGAGTGCTCGAGGATGCAGTCCGCAAAGCTTCCTGTATGCTTTCCGACTGCCATCGC
>CAYXFO010000095.1:0-12308 GCA_964464255.1 uncultured Pirellula sp. | reverse complement strand
GCTCGCCGAGACACCGATGTCGATATTGTTGCCGACCCGGCTCCTTTCTCAGTGTCCAACGTTCGCTCGATGCGGGACTCCCGCGGCGAGACGGAGGGGCGAGGACTGCGGTCGGCCGTCGGACGCGTCGCGGGAAGCACCCACTCGGGTGCCTGATCCCCCATCGACTCCGCTCGCTTGCGAGCCGCAGAAACTACCTGCTTTGAGAAATCCGACCCTAACCGTCCGACACTCCGACCTCGAAGCAGCGACCGACGCATCGCTTGCAATTCGGACAGCTTTGCCTCAAGCGTCGGGTCCGACTTCATGGCGAGCTCGAGTGTCCGCTGCTCCTCGTCGGTCAATACACCGTCGAGCAGGCCGTTCAGGAGTTCTTGGAGGTAGTCAGCATTCGTAGACATAATAAGCACGTTCTTTTCGGTATTCTTCCGAGGGTGCATCCTCCAGAAAAGTTCCCGCGGCTAGGCGTAGAATATCGACTCCCAACCCCGAGTAAAACCGAATCAATCCAAAAAACCTGAGTTTTACCGGCCTTTTTGAGTCCAGACTCCCTTTTCAGCGAGTACTTTTTCTACCGCCGGAGCCCACCCCCGATTGGCGGCTGGAGAGGCTGGGCTGGGGTGTAGGATCCGTAGAATCTGCCCTTCCCCATTCTTCTTACCCCCGTTCGTGCACTCCGACACCCGTCTGAGACACGACTCGGCATACTGTCCCACACCTACCAAAAATTTCGGTTTCAAGAGTTCCACAGTCCGAGCCAAATGCTGATCGCAGACTTTCTGGAGCTTTTCCGTCTGCCGAGCTGGCAAATGGTCCGGCGTGACATTGCGTCCTCCGGAGTCCATGAAGACCAAGGGGCAGTAATTCGCAACGAAATGCTCCCGAAAAAAATCCTCCGGAGACTCCGATCGGGATGCAAACAAGCCCCAAACCCGCCTCCCAGAAACCTCCGAACGCTCGCAAGCCAGTCCGAGTACCGGACGCTTGGGATGCTCCCGCTCGGGACGCCCAATCGGTGCATCGATTCCAAGCCAATCCCGCACAGCCGCCACTTCGCCAAACGGAATCCCCGTCTGCGCCATCCCCCACGGTCCAGGGTTCATCCCCAAGAATAAAACTCGCTTCGGTCCCCTGGCAAAACGCTCTAAATAGCTACCATAAGCTTCCCATGCGTACGAAAGTGGGTTGTAAACGTACTCCACCGGATCCGTGAACTGCAAACTGTCCACCTGCCTAGCAAGCTCCATCGCCGCTTCCGCCATCGCGTTACTAGTCCGTGTTCCTCTCATGGTCTCTTTTCCGCAATATTCTTTGCAAAGCTAGCTTCCAATTCCCGGAGCAACCAGGCCATCCGTTGACTGGGTGGCGCATTATAGCAGTGCCAACGATTTGCCTTGACACCATTGCTAGCGAAAGGAACTGACATACCCATCAATCCTCCACTTGAGTAAGATCCGAACGGGTTTCGGCTAACGTAGCTGGGCCCTACTTTTCCCAGCGGAGTCGCGTGTGATGATTTGGACGGTGGTACAAACAAGCTGGCGTCGATTGAAAAACAATCGATCCGAGCTCGTTCTGACCTTTGTCGTCCCGATCATTTTCTTCAGTATCTTTGCCGTCATCTTTGGCTCTCGCGGTGGCTCGAGTTCCGGGACCCCGAAGATCAAAGTCGCAATCGCCGACACTTCGGAGACAACGATCTCAAAGCGGGCAACGGAATTGCTCCGAGAGCAGCAGTCTCTTCGCCTCGCAGATCGTCGAGCTTCGCAACCGTATTTTGGTGGCGAATCTGCAAAGGACGAACCGGCCACCACCGTGAGCCTAGCGACCGCCGAAGATTTGGTCCGAAGAGGGATGGTGTCTGCCGCAATCGTATTCGAGCCCAACCGCGAAGGAACCATGCCTGAGGTCCGCGTACTGACCGATACTTATGATCAAGTGGCATCGCAAGTCGTAACGGCGTTAGTGCAACGAGCCGTGATGACCGCCGCTTCGGAATCGACGCCGAGCATGCCGCAACCAGACAATTCAGCCGTTCGCCCTGCTGGCTTTGATGGTCGAATGGTTCCAACGAGTCCTGCGATAACCATTAAGCCGCCAGAGATTGCCGTCGTGGACGTCCTCGGCGGCAAGAAGACAAATCCTGTCATATCGATGTATGCAGCAGGTATCGCGGTGATGTTCGTCCTGTTTAGCGCGACGACTGCCAGCGGTTCACTTCTCGAAGAACGGGAAAACTCAACGCTCGATCGGTTGCTGTGCAGTCGACTGACGATGGATCAACTCTTGCTCGGCAAGTGGGCCTATTTGACCTCCATCGGAATCGTGCAAATCACGCTGATGTTCCTTTGGGGAAGCATCGTGTTTGGCATCGAATTGTTCCGTCATTGGGAAGGCTTTGCCGCGATGACATTGGTTACCGCTGGCGCGGCTGCAAGTTTCGCTCTCTTTTTGGCCTCGCTATGCAAGACTCGGACTCAACTCGGATGGCTTTCGACCATCGTCATTCTGACCATGAGCGCTTTGGGCGGTAGCATGGTTCCTCGTTACCTCATGAGTGAGAACATTCAGCGCATAGGCTTAATCACCTTCAATGCCTGGGCACTCGAAGGATACAACAAGGTCTTTTGGAGAGACCTACCGCTGCGCGATTTGGAATGGGAGTTGGGCGTGCTGACTCTCTGTGCGTTGGTCTTTATTCTTTGCGCTCGCGCAGGTGCGGTCCGCTGGGAACGGTCATGACACGGCCCGACGACGCGGAGTTCGACGCAACCCGCCTTCTCCGCCACGACTACTCCCGGCTCTTGCGGCAATGGCAACGATTGTGCCGCGCACACGACAAACGCCGCGAGCATGACGAACAGCGATGGCGTGGTGCACTGTTGGCAGCTCGCGAACGATTCGACGTACGCCTTCGATCTCATCTCGATCTCGACCTCGATCCCGAGCTTCCCATCTCACGCTATCGCGATTCGATCATCGATCAACTTCAACATCGTCAAACCATCGTTGTCTGTGGTGAAACCGGCTCGGGAAAAAGCACTCAGCTCCCGAAACTCTGCCTCCTCGCCGGGCTCGGACGTTTTGGTTGGATCGGGCATACGCAACCCAGACGCCTCGCCGCTCGCTCCATCGCGAAACGACTCGCCGATGAAACAGGAACCTCATTCGGTGAAGCAGTCGGATACAAAATTCGATTCCAAGATGCGATCAAGGATTCGACCATCATCAAATTGATGACCGACGGCGTTCTCTTGGCCGAAATCCATCGCGACCCCGATCTCGAAGCCTACGACTGCATCATCATCGATGAAGCCCATGAACGATCGATCAACGTCGATTTGCTGATGGCTTACATGGTCCCCGTCCTGCAGCGTCGCCCTGAACTGCGGTTGATCATCACCAGCGCGACCATCGATGCCGAACGGTTCTCACAGCATTTTTGCGACGCGCTCGGTCCATCACCGATCGTTTTGGTCGAAGGGCGAAGTTTTCCTGTCGAAATCCGCTATCGCGGTGCACAATCCACCCGAGAAATCGAACTCGAGTCCGAGGATTCGGAACAAGTCGATGCGCCGGAGTACGGCGCTTCGCTGTTATCTCGTTTCTGCGATGCGGTCGACGAACTGTTCTCGGAGGGAACCGGGGACATTCTGGCCTTCTTTCCCACCGAACGAGAAATTCGCGAAGCTCATAAACGACTGCGAGGACATTTGACTCGCCGAGGTCAGTCGGAACGCATCGAGGTCCTGCCGCTGTATGCGCGATTGACCGAAGCCGAACAGCAGCGAGTCTTTCAACCCCATTCCAAGACAAGGATTGTGCTGGCGACCAACGTAGCGGAGTCTTCGTTGACCGTACCAGGCATTCGCTATGTCATCGATACCGGAACCGCTCGCGTCTCCCGTTTCGCTGCGAAAAGCAGAGTGCAACGACTGCCGATCGAACCGATCTGCCAAGCATCGGCAAACCAACGGAGCGGTCGATGCGGACGACTCGGACCCGGGATCGCCATTCGACTCTACGACGAGTCGGATTTCGCCGCTCGCCATCCCTTCGCACAACCCGAGATCCGACGATGCGACCTGGCAGCCACCATCCTGCATACCAAGAGCCTCGGAATCGATGATATCGAATCTCTCCCATGGCTCGATCCACCACGACCGGAAACCGTTCGCGAAGGATTGCAAACACTCTCTGAGATCGGTGCAGTGGACGAGCGAAGCGAATTGACTCGCATCGGCCGGCAACTCGCCCGCTGGCCGGTCTCCCCGCGAACTGGGCGAATGCTGCTGGCCGCCCATGAACAAGGGTGCCTCAACGAGATGCTCATCATCGCTGCCGCAATCGAGTCGCAGGATCCCCGTGTTCGCCCCGTCGAACAAGCACAAGCGGCCGATACCGCACATGAAAAATTCAAAGACATCAACAGCGATTTCGTTTCCTTCCTGAAGGTTTGGGATTTCTATCATCATCTGCGAGAACAACTCGGGCGCTCGCGATTGGAGAAGGCGTGCCGAGATCAGTTCCTGTCGCTCCCTCGCATGCGGGAATGGTGCGATGTCCACCGACAACTCGCCGACCAATGCCGCGAAGCCAAATGGAATATCCCTTCACGACGATTTCTTCAATTCGATTCCAAAGTCGCCAAAGAGAAAGACCTGCCCGATGGCTACGATGCGATTCATATGTCGATTATGAGTGGCATGCTCTCGGGAATCGCCATGCTCGATGATCAAGGGCGATACCGAGGTGCCTCGAACATGGAACTGCAACTCTGGCCCGGTTCGGGGCTCAAGGGTTCAAAACCCAAATGGCTGGTAAGCGCGGAACTGGTCGAGACAACTCAGCGTTATGCCCGAACAGTAGCCCGTATCGACCCAAAATGGATTGAACGAGTCGGCGGCCACTGCATCCGTCACAGCTACGACAGCCCCCACTTTAGCCGCAATCAAGGCTCCGCGATGGTGATGCGACGAGGATCATTGTTCGGACTTCCTGCAGTCCCGCGCATCGCTGTTCCTTTAGCACCCTTGGATCCGAAACTCGCCCGATCTCTGTTGATCGAACACGGGCTTGCGGAAAGGCAGTTGGTGTCGCGCGCTCGATTCTGGCAACACAATGAACGTTTCCTCCAAGAAGTCAAAGAGGTCGGCGATCGAACTCGCCGCCGTGACTGTGTCGTCGATGCGTATGCTCTCCTCGACTTCTATCGCAACTGTATTCCAGAGCACGTCGTCGATCGCGTGACGCTGGAGCAATGGGATCGATCACTGCCCCGAAGCACGGGACGCCAAGGCATGGATCAGGCACCCTTCTTGTCATGGGATGCAATCGCATCGCCCGTCGATCGCGCAGAAGTCCTCCGCGATTTTCCCGATCAACTTGATCTTGGGGTGACGCAACTGCCCCTTCAGTACCGGTTCGAACCTGGCGAGGAGGTCGATGGGGTCACCGTCCAGGTCCCTCGCGCTGCAATGCAACAACTCCATCGCGAGAAGACCGAATGGCTTGTTCCGGGATTGCTCGAAGAGAAGTTAATCGCACTCCTGAAGTCGCTGCCAAAGCAACTGCGTCGGCAATTGGTACCGATCCCTGACACGGTCCGAAAGATGTTGCCGTTTATGCAGCAAGCCCAGTCCCGCTGCGAACCCTTCTGGAAAAGCTTGTGCCAATGGTGCTCGCAGCACCTGAGCGAAACAATACGGCCCGAAGACTTCGATATCGCGAGCTTGCCACCTCATCTCCAACTGCGTATTGAATTGATCGATGCTCAAGGAAAAACCGAACTCGCATCGCGTGATTTGACCGAGATTCAACAGCGGGTCGCACCATCGCTTCCTTCCGGACGGACCGTATCGACCGCGAATGTGAACTATGCATGGAAAAGAGATGCCATGCAGCGTTGGGATATCGAATCGCTACCCGTCTCTGTGATCGAGTCTATCGGTGGCATTCGCGTCGAACGTTATCCAACACTACATTACGAGCCCGGTAAGGACAATTCCGCAGCCAAGATCGCAACCTGCGTTGTCGACGATCCCCACTTGGCAGAGCAGATGCTTCGCGAGCAATGGGTTCGTCTGGTTGCGATAATGGAACGCCGCGAAATCCGAAGCCAGATTTCGTTCTTGCCGAATTGGAATCAAGCTTGCCTATGGGTTTCTAACCGTTGGCCTAATGCGCAATGGACCGAGTGGGTCGCTCACTTGATGGCTCGATTGGCGTTGGTCGAAACGGATTGGTCGAAGGGACGTGAGGATTTTACGCCCTGCTTGCGTACCCAATTGGACTACGATGCGATTGTCGTCCGACGCATCGAGCGAATCGGTTTGGCCGCTGCGGAAATCGGTCGGTGGGTTCCCAAATTCGCGCAGGCCTACCAACAAGTGCGCAAACTTCGTGAGTCGACATCCAACTCCTACTCCGCAAGTCTCGCAATCGTCGACACACAGATCTCGGAACTGTTGGATGACTCCCATCCGTTCCACACCCCCTGGGTATTCGTACGGGAATTCCCGCGGTACCTAACGGCGATCGGAACCAGGCTCGAGAAACTGAAGACTGTCGGTATCAGCAAAGACCAAGAAATCGATCGCGACGCAGAGCATGCATGGCGAGATTACGTGCAGCGTGTTGATTCTCTCTCCCGAAAAATATCGCGCCCCAATGAGACTATCCGCTGGCGACCATCTGGCAAATTGCTTGAGTATCGCTGGATGATTGAGGAGTTGCGAGTCTCGATCCATGCGCAGAAACTCGGAACCCGCGTCAGTGTTTCTCCGAAGCGGTTGGAGAAACTCCGCTCGCAACTCGACTCCTAGCATCCGTAACGCGTTGCCTTATCACGCGTCACCCCATCGTGGAGTTATACTGACGTTTTCATACGACTCGGTAATCGAAATCGAACCTCGAGAGATCCAGCTTCATGAAATCATTTCCTATCCTGGTTTTCTTCACAGCTCTCATTGCGAATTCGGCGCTCAACGCCCAGTCCCCTCCCTCGAACACATCCACCGACCCACGCAATATTGCCACTGGGCTTCCCATCCCCAGCGAAGGCTATGCGGACCAACCCTACATCGTCAAAACCGACGATGGTGCATGGCTGTGCGCGATCACCACCGGTACAGGACACGAAGGAGACGGCGGCCAACATGTGGTCTCGATGCGCAGTACGGATCAAGGGCGCTCGTGGGATAAACCTGTCGACATCGAGCCAGCGAATGGACCGGAAGCAAGCTATGTTGTCCTGCTGAAAACATCCTACGGTCGCATCTATGCGCTTTACAACCACAACACCGATAATGTTCGCGAAGTGAAACGCGAGGACAAAGGGGTCTACAAGCGGGTCGATTCGCTCGGACACTATGTCTTCAAATACACGGATGACCATGGTCGATCCTGGTCCTCAGAGCGGTACGACATCCCCGTGCGGGAATTCGAATGCGATCGCAGCAATGTTTACCAAGGCAAACTCCGATTCTTTTGGAACGTGGGACGTCCACTCATCCTCGGCGATTCAGCGTTGATGACGCTGCATAAAGTCGGCGCGATGGGGGAAGGTTTCTTCGCGCAGTCTGAAGGTGTGTTTCTCAAGAGCGATAACATCCTCAGCGAACGAGATCCAAGTCAGCTCCGATTTGAAACGTTACCCGACGGCGATATCGGATTGCGAACACCCAAAGGTGGCGGACGCGTCGCGGAGGAACAGAGCATCGTCAAGCTGAGCGATGGCTCTATCTTCTGCGTTTATCGGACGATCGATGGTTGGCCGACGTGCGCCTACAGTCGCGATGGTGGCCATACATGGACCGAACCCGCGTACATGACCTACTCTCCCGGCGGGGCTCGCGTCAAACATCCGAGAGCAGCGAATTTCGTGTGGAACTGTTCGAACGGCAAGTTTCTTTACTGGTTCCACAATCATGGTGGTTCGTTCGTCGGACGCATGACTCCCAATCAACCCGGCGGTGCCATCGGCAGCCCCTACGATGATCGCAACCCAGCTTGGCTCATGGCCGGTCGAGAAATCGATACACCAGATGGAAAACGAATGGAATGGTCTCAACCGGAAGTCCTCCTTTATGACGATGACCCATACATCCGGATGAGTTACCCGGATTTGATTGAAGAAGATGGCCAGTTCTACATCACCGAAACCCAGAAGAACGCAGCCCGACTACACAAGATCGCACCACTCATGATCGAAGGATTGTTCCAACAGTGGGACAGCCGTACGATCGCTCGCGAGGGGATGATCCAACAAGTCGCGGCAGGCACCTCAGAGTTCGAGATGCCGCGATTGCCGAACCTCAATGCTCGCGACAACACCCGCGCGGACTACGGAGCCAAGGACGCACGCACAGGCTTCAGTCTCGATCTTTGGCTGCAGTTCGATTCCCTGCAGCCTGGCCAAGTCATCCTCGACAATCGCATTACGCAACAGTCAGGCATCGCGCTCACAACCGCTGAAAACGGCACGTTGAGATTGAGCATGAACGATGGTCGGCAGGAAGTCGCGTGGTACTCTGATCCAAGAAAACTCACCGCCGGAAAACCTCATCATGTCGTGATCACGATCGATGGTGGTCCGAAGATCATCACCTACGTAATCGATGGAATCCTTTGCGATGGAGGAGAGGATCGGCAATTTGGTTGGGGACGATTCAGCCCCACGCTGCGCACTCCGCTGGGAGCCAAGACAATGCAAATGGGCTCCGCTGTGAAATCACTTCGTATCTACAGCCGACCCCTCCGAACCAGCGAAGCGGTCGCCCACTTCCGGGCGGGGCTTGATCAGTAGCACCAAGACGATCGACAGAATCGCACAACTCGCGAGCACCCCAAATATCAGCGAAAGAGGCCATCGATTGTCCCGCATGATTCCAAACCCCCAGTCCGCGAGCCCACCGCAACTGATGCTGACCATATTCATCAAGCCGTAGCCGGTTGCTCGCAATTCCGGCCTCGCGATTTGACACAAGATCGGCATGTTGTTGCAGTCAAAGAACCCCCACCCCAATCCGAAAAGGATCAAAAAGACAATCGCAACCCAAAGCTGGCCGGTTTGAGGGGAAAACCCCATACCGAACATCGCAGGTACGATGAGCGACATGCCGATCGCACTCACATAGATCCGGCCGCGAATCGTTCGTCTCATCCATCTGTCTGCAAGCAAACCGCCGATGATTGCTCCTAGGATGGCAGCGAGTTGCCAGTAGAGGGTCGCTGAGACCCCCGCTTTACCTTGGCCAATACCGAATTCCTGCTTTAAGATCGACGGCATCCAATCGCGAACCACCCAACCCGCGAGAGCTGGCAGTGTGAAGTACAGGACCAGAAGAACAAAGGATGGATTGCTAAGCAGACTGAGAATCGACTCATCACTGCCGGAAGTGACCGTCTGCTCTTGCTGTCGCGGAACATCCCGAAGAGCAAAGAACAACGGCATCGAATAAACGACCCCGATCAATCCGCATACCACAAACGCCGATCGCCAGCCGAGATCCGGGTTGTCCGCAACATAGCCCGAAAAACCTCCCAGGATCACCCCGATATAGATCCCCATTTGATGCAAGCCAACCGCTCGCGAACGAGTGGGACCCATGTGGTAGTCCGATATGAGTGCGAGTGCCGCCGGAATGTAAAACGCCTCGCTGATTCCCATGAAGGCTCGTGCCGCGAGCAATTGTTCATACGTCTGAACTTGACCGGTCAGAAATGTCACAACCGACCAAACGAACAAGCTGCCAACGATGACGACTCGTCGGCCCAAGCGATCTGCGACAAAGCCGCCGATGGGACTTAGGAATGCGTAGGTCCACTTGAACAAAGCCAGGATCAGCCCCCAATCCGCTTCCGGTTGATCGCGCATCACATCGCTCATCACCGACGACTTCATCGCGGCCAGCATCTGCCGATCGAGATAGTTCAACAGCGCGACCGGCACCAGGAGTGCAACGACCAACCAAGCGGTCCGCGGCAACGACGCATTCATTCAGAATTCTCCAGCAACTTCCAGCAGTACCACAACATCCGCGGCAAATGGAACGGTCCCTTCCACATGCTCCCCTTGAGTTGTACCGAAATCCGGCCGTCGCGGTGCAAGTAGCCATACCATTCTCCGTACTCGGGATCTGGAAAGTGAGAAAAACTCCAGTCGTGCACTTGCTGGTGCATGCGTTGGTATTTCTCGTCGCCGGTCATCGTCCATGCCAGAAGGGTTGCGATGATCGCCTCGCAGTGGGGCCACCAAAATTTCATGTCGTGCCAATATTCTTGAATTGGCAATCCGCGCAGATCTCGAAAGTAGAACAGACCGCCGTACTGTTCATCCCATCCTCGCTGCCACATCCAATCGAGCATCATCAGGCCGAGTTGCTTGTAATGATGATTCTTTTGTAGCTTCGCCTCATGGAGAATAAACCACGCACACTCGATAGCGTGCCCTGGATTCAGGATTCGACCATCGAAGTGATCGATGATTTCTCCGTTGGGCCCCACCGTCTCCATGACTGCCTCGTGTTCGGGTTTCACGAACAAGTGTTCGATGCGATCGATCGCATAGTCGATCCACTCGGAACAAGTGCGACCGACCAGAGTGCTGTCACCCAGGTTGTCGCGCAATTCCTGAGCCGTGGCGATCGCGATCATGAGTGGGCCGATGCCGTTCATGGGCCGATTCGACGCATCGACTTTGGCAGGTATTAGTCCCGTGCCGAAGGAGTATCGCAGAAACGTTTCGAAGAAGCCCACGGCATCACCGGCCGCTCGAGAATCACCCGATGCGCGGGCGAACGCAGCATTGGCGATCGCCGCGAATGATTCGCTGTAGACGTAACGCCGCATTCTGAGCGGGCGGCCATCGCGAGTGACTGTGAAATAAAGCTTGCCCTCAGGGCTGTGACCGTATTTGCGAATGAATTCGATTCCGCTTCGAGCGGCATCGAGCCACTCGGGCCGTTTCTCGACAGTGTTGTAGAGGGTCGCGAACATCCACGCGCCGCGTCCCTGGAACCAAATCGACTTGTCGGTGTCGATGACGGATCCATCGCGATCGAGCGCGGTGAGGTAGCCGCCATACTCGCGGTCCAACCCGTGCCGAATCCAAAAAGGCATCACATCGCCCAGTAGCGCGTCGCGGTAGATGATCATGGTTTCGGTCTTCCTGGTTTTTGATCGGTCTGATCGGTCTGATCGGCGATCCCGCGCCACGTTCATCAATCGCAATTCCGTCTGCGACGAGGTCGCCGATGCTCGGCTCCCTTCCGCGATATTCTGTCGCCCGCTGCGTGCGGCCTGCACCATTTGATCCGCCATCCGAGATCGCGGATCGAGGAACTTCTCGCAAAACCAGTAGGTTGCATCGTAGATCACTGTCGTTATCTGGAAACTCCGAAGTTCCCGATATCCGCCACTGGGCCTTAATTTCACCAATACGCTTATCCTCCATGGATGATATTTTGAACGATGTTCAGTATAGCGAAATGCAACTCGCGGGGATAATTTGTAGGGTCGTCGGGTTAACCGAACCTTGCCCTTCCGGAGGATTCCCAAAAGCATGCAAAACAATCGTCGTCGGTTCCTCGGTACTACCACTTCCGCATTGGCAGGAGCGTCACTGGTTGCCGCTGCTGCGACCTCGGTCGCGCATGCAACGACACCACAACAACACGATCGCATCACGCGAGGCCTCGTCGACTGCCAAAGCCATTTCTTCTTTCCCGAAGTCATCGAAGTCATGCGGCAGCGCAAAACCGAACCGCTCGTCTTCGATCAAAACGGCGTTGCGATGCTCAAGATGGGAGACTGGTTGCGCAAGATTCCTGCCGACTACACCAGCGTTGATATCAAGCTCGCAGCGATGGATGCGAGCGGCATTGAAATCACTCTTCTGAGCACTAATGATCCGGGGCCCGAATGGTTCGGCACCGATGGACCGGCTATCGCGCAGGTCATTCACGATTCACTTGCAAGCGTTATCGCGAAACATCCAACCCGATTCCGCGGACTGTGCACATTGCCCATGCAAAACGAATCGGCTGCGACTGCAGAGTTGGACCGATGCGTTAAGACACACGGATTCGTCGGCATTCTGCTCTACAGCAATCTCGCTGGGGCTTGGTGCGATGAACCTCAATTCCATTGGCTCTATGCTCGCGCGGAGGAACTCGGAATTCCAATCCTGCTTCACCCTGCTAAGCCGATGACCACCGAGCAAGTCAAAGGATACGAACTAACAAGTACTCTCGGCAATATGTTTGAGAACACGATCGCGATGGCTCGCATCATCGCCAGCGGGTTGC
>CAYXFO010000094.1:0-12379 GCA_964464255.1 uncultured Pirellula sp. | reverse complement strand
ATCCAAGTGCTTGTTGAACGGTTTGAGATACCGCCACATTGCCATCTGGAACCTCCATGTTGAAGTCGACGGTTTCTACTTGCGAAATGTCCGACAACACCGGAGCGGTAGAGAGTGCCATGTCGATCGATCCCACCGAATCGGCTCCAAACTCTTCGCTCACATCGTCGGAGTAGGCGATTTCAGTGACGATATCCAATGCGGGAACATTCTCCTCGATCGGCTTGGAATCGATAAAGACCGACAGAAGATCGGGCTGCGTGACGATCGTTACGGAAGCCAGCGCAAGAATGACGGAAACATGCGCGACCATACTCGCGATGAATGCAGCGGTATCTCGATCGAACCAGGCCATGATGCCTTCCTGTTCGTCGTCTAGCTCTTCACTGTCGCCATCCTCTTCGTCGTATTCGCCGTCTTCGTATTCGCCGTCTTCATACTCGCCATCCTCTTCTTCCTCATACTCCTCATCGTCTTCATCGCCATCGTCTTCATCACCATCGTCTTCCCCCATGGCACTTTGGCCACGGCGGCTACCTCGGGAAGGAAGGTTGGCTTTCTCCTGACCAGAGGCTGGCGAAGCCTGGGAGTCGCTGGACGAAGAAAAATGTTGGCGCAATCGTTTGAGCATAACTCACCGGTAGGTCCGCAATGCTACGGACCCTTGCACTAGTAGTGGATTTGACTGGACAAGACACAGTCCAAGACTATTGTCTCGGGTTGACGCGAATGCTTCAACTGGAATAGCTCGGTTTTCCTACCGGAGATACTCACTTTTTCCCTCGACCGGCAAAGATTCTTGCCAACTACCCCGATACTTGCCCGGTCAATCCCGAAGCTCGCGGCCGGTCAAATGGAGAAAAACATCGTGCAGATTGGGGGTGTGCACTTCCAAATCCTCGATGGCCCCCCCAGATTGCTCGACCCGCGAAATCCACTGCGGCAGTTCCTCCGCCAAACTCTCGACGGAGCAAGCATAACGTTTCTGATAGGTATCCCAGGTTAGCCCCGAGGGCAGAGAAGACAATTGGCCGAGGACTTGAAAGGAAACTCGCCGTTGGGGGCCGACGGTGCGTTCAACCAACTCCGGAAGCGTTCCGTCGGCGATCACCTGCCCGTGGTCCACGATCACGATTCGGTCGCTTCGCTGCTGGGCCTCGTCGAGGTGGTGGGTGGTCAAGACAATCGAAGTTCCCAGATCGCTCAATTCGTCGAGCATATCGAAAATCCGTTGCCGACTCTGCGGATCGACGCCAACGGTCGGTTCATCCAGCAATAGTACTCTGGGACGATGCAAGACACCGCAGGCGATATTGACTCTACGCTTCATCCCTCCGGAAAAGCGGCTCGCAAGTTCATTGGCTCGATCCTCGAGAGCGATCCAGCGAAGAGCCCAATCAACCCGATCGCGTAGCGAGCGGCCTCGCAACCCATGATATCTTCCAAAACAAACAAGATTCTCGCGGGCGGTCAGGTCGTTGTAGATCGCCAAATCCTGCGGCACGACCCCCAACAGATGATTAGCACCCGCCTTCCAAATCGACTTTCCGAATACCTCCACCGTGCCTGTATCGGGCCGAACTCTACCGCTCACGCAACGAATTAAGGTGGTCTTTCCTGCACCGTTTGGACCCAAGAGAGCTACTCGCTCCCCAGGCCGAACACGAAACGAAACTCCCTGGAGCGCTTTTCTGTCCCCGAACGACTTAAAAATATCGTCTACCGCCAATGCGACTTCCGGCGGAGCTACGGCGTAGTTGCTCCTCGCGGGGAAATGCTCAAGGGGATTAAGAGAGCTTTGAAGGTCTTTCATGGCCGTTCCAATGTAGCCCACAATGGGATTTTCCCACAATGCCGCTTGATTCCACAACCATGCGAGCTATTCCCCTTTTGCCCACCACATCTTCGGTGACTACCCCCATGATTCGCAGTCAACGCATTCGGAAACAAGTGCCGATTGAGGGTATAATGCTCAAGTGTTTCACACATGGGAGCCCAAACACTCCGCACTGGATTCTCCCCGCAATCAAAAAACCGTGAGGTCTCATGGGAATTTTCGACAACCTATTCAAGCGATCCGATAGCAAGACCGGTGGCAGCACGTCAGGGAGCAAAGTCGCCGGAAGCAAAGGGGTAGACATCGAGGCCCGATTCGAGCGACTCCGGTCCGCCATCAGCGGCACCATGAGCAATTTCTACGTCGCCAAAGATCGGGCTCACGGCGACCGAATCGTCGGAGTCAAGCTATGCGATATGGAGAAGGTCGAATTCTTCGAGAGTCGCTTCAAGGGACTTAAAAAGCCCTCAGAAGGTGAGATCGCGATTCAACTCAATCATCCGAATATCGTCAAAACGTTCGAATACGGCACATCCAACAAAGGTCAACAGTTCCTGGTCATGGAGTTCATCGATGGTCCAGGTCTACAACAACTGATCATGGAACGGGAGGAGGAGAAACTCCGCGGCAAACGTCTCAGCATGATCGTACAGATGGCCGAAGCACTTCTTTACGTTCATCGAAAGGAATTCATCCACCGAGATATCTGCCCTCGCAATTACATGGCAAGCGCCGATCTAGCAACCATCAAGATGATTGACTTTGGTTTGACTCTCCCAGCCACACGAGCTTTCATGGCCCCCGGCAATCGAACCGGGACACCGCTGTACATGTCACCCGAAATCGTTCGCAGACGAGCGACCGACCATCGTGTCGACATCTTCTCGTTCGCCGTCACCTGCTACCACTTGATCACCTTTGAATTGCCCTGGCAAATGTCAGACACCACGGGCCGAGCCGCGCTCCATCACGACACATCGCCTCCAAGAGACGTCATGGAATTGTGCCCCCATCTGGATCGAAATCTCGGTGCCGCAATCATGCATGCGATGATCGCCAATCCCGATCAACGCACCCAGGACATGGAAACCTTCCTGCGACAGATTCGCACCGTGAAAATATCACCCTGAAAATATCACCGTGAAAATATCCGATTGATTGCCGCGCCTGCTCCGGCATACGAGCGGTGAGGCTATTGATCCAAGTTCACTTATCCGCTTTGGAAAACTCTACAGGTGCACGATCACTTCTTCGGGTGAGAATCGGACTTTCGCATTCTTCGCATAACCGTCATCGACGTGCCTGTAACCGAGAGCACAAGCGACGCGCGTTGCATAGGGGCCACCGGCCAACCCGAGAAGCTCGTCATATTTTGCAGGAACAATTCCTTCCATGGGACAAGCATCGATTCCCAATGCTGCTGCCGTCGCCATCAGTTGACCGAGCGCGATGTACGCTTGATGCGCCGACCAGACGGCATGCTGTCCTCGCGTTGCATCCATGAATCCCATGATCACTTTGCGGTATCCCTCGAGGCTCGCGAGCGGCACGCTGCGAACGCGAGCGATCTTCTCCAAAAAGTGATCCACGCGATCTGCTGTTAACTCCTGCAACGAAGCGAACACGACCATGTGAGAACAATCCTTGGGTTGCGATTGTCCCCACGAGATTGCCGGGAGAAGATCCTTTATTCCCTGCGACGAGACAACGATAAACTTCCAAGGCTGCAACCCGAAACTGCTCGGTGTCAGCACCAAGCTCTGCTCGATCACTTCCCAGGTTTCTGCATCGATACGCCGCGATGGATCAAAGCGTTTGGTGGCATAACGCCAATGAAGGGATTTCAGCCATTGGTCTGGCGGGATGACGGGTGATTGCATGCTTGATAGGTTGAGAGTAGTTGATCGAGGAAATCCTTGCGAATTCCTTCGTCTAGGCGGAGAAATATCAGAGGCCCCCTCGAGTTGAGGGCGCGATCAAAAGATAGGATACGAAAAAAGGGCCCGAAGACAAACGCCCTCGAGCCCCCCCACACGCTACTCAAGCTTCTGGAAACTTGAGGAACTCCGCCTACAATCTACGAGTGATTTGTTAGCTACCCCGAATTGGCGAATGCGGGTTCATACACACATTTTCAACCGCGAGAGTGTAGTCTTGCGGCAAGTGGCGGAAGCCGGGGGGCAGGGTGGAATTTTTTAGTCGGAACCTACATGGCTGCCAACGATCAATCTTTCAGTGCATTCGACTTTCTCGAACGGAACGACACAGCAGAACTGCCTCCCGTCGTCGCCTGTTTCGGCCCGGATGACTTTTTGCGGCACAAATCGTTTCAGCATGCGATGGAGATCGGTCAAGTCGACGCATCGACGGTTCGAACCTTTGAAGGGGATGAAAGTCCTTGGTGTGATGTCCACGACGAATTGGCAACACGCAGCCTGTTCGATCTCGCCGGTCGACGCGTTGCTCGACTCCGAAATGCTGACCCGTTCGTCACCAAACATCGGGAATCTCTGGAGCGTTGGGTTGAAAAACCATCGCCCGGCGCGACGCTCCTTTTGGACCTTCAAACACTCGCAGCAAACACCAACCTTTACAAGAAGATCAAGAAGAATGGTTGGCTCGTATCCGCCGGAGACGTCAAAGACGCAGAACTCTCGGGATGGATTGTTCGATGGGGGAAAAAGGAACATGGTATTTCCCTTACTCGCCCTCAAGCAAACGTTCTCGTCGATCGGATCGGCCCAATTTGCGGTTTGATCGACTGCGAGTTGGCAAAGCTTGCGTTGTTCGCTGAGTCGAAAGGGACCGTGAGCGATGCTCGCGTCGATGAACTGGTCGGAGGATGGCGCACTCAGACGGTTTGGAACTTGGCCGAGTCCATTGCCGATGGAAAAATCAATCATGCGCTACGGCAAATCGATAAGCTCATTATGGCCGGGCAGTCTGTTTTTGGTATCGCCGCCCAATTGTCCTGGTCGCTGAGACGCTACGGCATCGCAACTCGATACATCGAGCAATTGGAACGGAGGGGTCAAAAAACCTCGCTCCAGAATGCTTTGGCAACGGCTGGATTTCGTGGTCATGAGCTGAGCAAGGCAGAATCCAGTATTCGACGCCTTGGACGACCTCGCGCCCGTGAACTGCTATCATGGCTGCTGGAATTAGAACTGCAACTCAAAGGAAGCCACAGCAATGAAGAACGCGGACGTCTAGCTCTGGAGACCTTTCTACTCAAACTCACAGATCACCCACAACCCTCCCCGAGGATCGCATCATGAACCTGTGCGTCTCGCCTGTTAGCAATGCTTGGATCGGATTGATCATCGCGACCGCCGGACTTGCCATCGCTGGCTCTCGCGATGCCATCGCTCAAACACCTGCAGAAATGAACGCCATGCATCTGGCTTCAGGAGATCAAGGCCGGCGGGTTTTCCTGCAGTCAAATTCCAACGGCCAGCTTTTCTTCTCTCGTCAACCGATCGGTGTTGAATCTGCCTGGTACATCACCCCGGTAGCCCAAGACATGGTGCGCATCCAACAATCGATCGGCGGCCGATGGTTCGCTCTCGGACTCGATTCCGTCGCTTTGAACAACCCAGGACCTATGGGACCTCAGGTCGGATTCTTCCCTATCGGCAATTCGGCTCAGCAATTGTGGCGTATTCAATCGCTTCATGCTGGCGGCTATTGGATCGAAAGCGTTGGGATGCCAGGGGTCTGGCTAACCTGCGGGCAAAATGGTGGACTGTGGTTGCAACCTCTGGTCAATTCCCCCTATCAAGTCTGGTGGCCACAACAGCCAGCTTTTCCGCTCCCCATTCCACAATATCGCAATGTCGCCGAGCAATATGTTCCCAATCCTCCCCTGCCCTCCGCCAATTTGAGAGTCAATAACACGCACACCGACACGCTGTTCATCTTGCTATCAGATCGCCGTGCCGCCAACCAAATGACCAAGTTGAGAATTCCCGCTGCAGGCTCGCAGACCATAACCCTCCAGCGAGATTCCGGGGGAACCATCGTACAAACCATCGAAATGGCCGATGCCCTCGGGAATTGGGATCGCTATGAATATCAAATCCCCGTTCCCCCAAGTATCCTTTACGACATGAGTGTCTATGAGGAATTCCTTCAATCGATCGCCATCGACCGCACCGGCAAGAGTCCGAACGTGATTGAAGATGTCAACTACCAACCGCGCAGCGTCGGCTTCTTCCTCATTCCCGCTGGTGATGCCCTTCCCGAGAGCGGCGCAATCGATGCTTATGGAGCAGCCGTAGAGGCGAACAACCCCGGGGCTGTTCGACGAATACCCAAAAAGGATCTACCCAACTCCTCCTCACAACAACCGCCCCGCGATCCGCTCAAAGATCTCCTCGATCAGATTCAAAGCAAGCGAGGCAAATTTTGAGCGATGATCTCAACTCGCTCTCTCCCGCCTCGCCAAACGGAGAGGTGATTTCTGAACACGTCGATGCACCGAAGTTATCGCGGGTTCGCAAACGCAAGAGAAGGCGTCATCGATGGGGTAGACATGCTCCCATTCTGATCTTGTTAGGATTGCTCATCCTGGGCTGGGTTCTTTACGGACTGGTTTGGCCCCCCTTAGAAATCCGGCACAACATCGCCACGACGAAGTGGAAAATCTATCCCGACGACCCGGAGGCCTCCGTATCGATTCGGATCATGATGCGGACCTGTGAATACCTCTATTGCTTCTGGTTCTTTTACCTCGGTGCCAGTATCGGCAGTTTCATCAACGTCGTCGCCAATCGAGTTCCTCGAGGAATGACGATCGTATCGCGAGGGTCGCATTGTCCTTATTGCGATAGACGCCTGAGTCTGCTGGATAACACCCCAGTTTTTGGTTGGGTCGCGCTCCGAGGGCGATGCAGGTCATGCCACCTCCCGATCGCCCCCCGTTACTTGATCATGGAAATTGTAGTTGGTGCGATATTCATGATTCTGGCGGTCGTCGAACTCATGGGTAATGGTATGAACCTCCCGTATCGGGAATGGAGATTCGGTTCTGGCATCGTCTATACCGTCTTTTATCCAAAATGGGGTCTCATCGGAACCTGTATCATTCATGCCAGTTTGTTCGCCGTCGCAGTCATGCTGATCGGTTCCCACATGGATAGACTTCGGTTTCCTTCGTTGCTGCTGATCGTCATCGGGGTGATCTACATCGCTTGTGCGACATTCCAACCACTGGTTGCACCTGTCCGATGGATCGAGCCGTGGGGACCAACTTATCCTCGGATGAATCCAGTTCCTTGGGAACGACTGCAGACCTCGATGATAGGACTTGCGGCAGGCGCAGTGATCGGAATTGGCTATGCAGCCTTTCTTTGGTTTACACTTTTGCGACCGAAAGATTCTTTGGATTCCTCAATCGAGGGAACTCTCTTGGATAACTCGCCAACCCATGATCAATCCTATGTATCCCCTTGGTTCGTTCACAGTATTGTCATCTTTTTGCTGACCGGCGCGCTTTTGGGTTGGCAGGTGGTTTTCAACGTTGGACTCTCTGCTTCGTTGCTAACCCCGTTGATAGTGAGTTTTTTATCTTTCGGGAAATGGACAGGGTTTTCAAAGGATCCGGTTTTGCGTCTTCAGGTTCTTGCACTGGCAATCTTGACTATTACCCTATTCCTGCATCATCTGCTTTGGCGGCAGCTTGCCTTACTTCCCTTCCTCCCGTTCCGATCTGAAAGCTAGAGAGGTCCTCTCATGACGATTTGTAAATCGGCTTGGACGCACCGCATGGTTCTAATGTTGAGTTGGTGGGCCGGTGCTGTTGCATCCTTAGCAACAGCGGAGACCAAGCTCCCGAACATCTTTTCCGATGGCATGGTTTTGCAACAAGGGCAGGAGAACAAGGTCTGGGGACGCGACAACCCAGGTCAAGCCATCGCGATCTCGATCGGAGACCACAAGCTTTCAGCCACTGCAGATGCTGCAGGAAACTGGGAAGCGAAACTACCATCACTCGCTGTTGGCGGTCCACACACGCTGACCGTTACTGGCAGCTCAGAAAAGAAAGTCAGCGATGTTCTGGTCGGCGAAGTCTGGATCTGCTCTGGGCAATCCAACATGCAGTGGACGATCAACGCCTCCAACGATCCCGACTTGGAAAAGCTCGCAGCGAATTTTCCGAGAATACGGATGATCAATTTCCCTCAAACCGGTTCGCAGGAGCCGATTTGGTCCCACGACGATCGCAAATGGCAAGTTTGCACTCCTGAGACCGTCGGAGGTTTTTCGGCGGTCGGGTATTTCTTCGCCCGTCAACTTCATCAAACAACCGGCGTTCCCATCGGGATGATCAACAACGCTTGGGGTGGCTCGGCCTGCGAAGCTTGGATCAACCGGGATGTGCTCAGCAGCAATACTCGCTTTCAGGGGTTGATGGATCGATGGAAGGGGACCGAGGCTCGCTATCTGGAAATGAGTACCCGGGGCGAACGCAACGAGCAGGAAGAAAAAGACTTCAAGAATATGGCCAACAACATGCGTGGCAATCAGCGGCCCGCAAACATCTATAACGGTGTTCTCAAGTCGCATATCGGATACGGGATCCGCGGCGCGATTTGGTATCAAGGTGAGTCCAACGCGGGCCGAGCCTACCAGTACCGCGACCTATTCCCTTTGATGATCCAGAACTGGCGCAATGAATGGGGACAAGGAGATTTCCCATTCTACTGGGTGCAACTCGCTGACTTCAAAGCCGAGAAGACGGAACCTGGGGATAGCGATTGGGCAGAGCTTCGCGAAGCTCAAACCATGACCATGGACCGCCTCCCGAACACCGGGCAAGCGGTCATCATCGATATCGGCGAAGGAAAAGATATTCACCCGATGAACAAGGTGGACGTGGGTCGTCGATTAGCTCGATGGGCATTGGCAAAAGAGTACAGCATCCCGATCGAATACCAGAGTCCGCGCTATGCTTCTATGCAAGTCGATGGCGAGGGTGCCAATGGAGCGGGTATCGTTTTGACCTTCAACCATATTCCCAACGGCTGGCGCCCTTTTGACGTCAATGAACCGGTCGGGTTCACGATTGCTGGCGAAGACAAGCTATTCTATCCAGCGGAAGCCAAGATCCTCGATGGAGGGAAGATTCGCGTCTCGAGTTCCAAAGTTGCGAAACCCATCTCCGTGCGATATGCATGGGCCGACAATCCCGTCTGTAACATGTACAGCCGAGCCGGTCTTCCGTTGACTCCATTTCGAACCGATGACTGGCCTGGAGTGACCGCAGATAAGGAGTAATTCCTGCCGCGGCCACTCGTCTAACGTACTCGTCGAGAAGCGTATCACAAGGGGATGATTCGCAGGTGGAGATTAACGTCCGCGTGCGTCCCGCTTGCCTTGGGCCCGTTTCCCTTTACCTGAAACGTGTCCGGCGATCTTGTTGGTGCGGACTGCGATGGCAGTTCGCGTCGACTTGACCTTGCCAGCCAAGCTCGCCTGTGCAGCGGGTGAGTCTTTGGCCTTAATGGCCTTGGGAGGCTTCTTGGTTGCTGGAGCGACGGAGCTTGAGGAAGCGGACTTTGCGAGAGCGGCTACCCGTTTCTTGCGCTGAGCGGCAAGCTTGGATGCTGCAGACGTCTTTGCTGCTGGTTTTTTCGCGGCCCCCTTTTTGGTTGCGGTCTTTTTGGTAGCAACTTTCTTCGCCGTCGCCGTCACCTTTGTTGGGGCCGGATCGGCAGTTGGAGTTGGGTTGGCAACAGGTGCTGTCCGAGCGGGTGCTGGCTTCGCCGAACGATTCAGCGATTGCTTGACATTACCCAGTGCCTTGCGCGTTGAACGGCGTTGGGATCGGGCTTCGATACTGCGAGTCTTGGAGGTTGGCTTCCCCGTGACTGCAGCAGCGGGTGCGGGTGGTGCGGATGTAAGAGCCCCTTGTAACGCGCCCAAGGCATCTTTGAACGCCTGATGCTTCTCATGGCTGCGAGAGTCGAGATTTGGGGATCCGCTCTTGCGGCTTTCGGTTCGACTCTGCGATCGCGAAAGATCCTGCCATTTGGAGACGAGCTTCTGTGCGTTCGAAGCGTGCTTCTTCAGATCGGCTTGCGACAGTTTCTCAACCGTTCCCGGTTGGCTGGCGAGGATCATCGCCCATTCCTTGGTGGTGCATAGTTCTCGGAGCTCTTGGGATGACAAAGTCATAGGTGTATTCCTGCGAAGGGGAAAAGTGTTGGACGACAACAGTTTGCAAAGAGTGCTTGCGTTGGCTACAGATCGCAACGGGATGGTGGGCTACGAAATGCGACTCTTTGGTGCGTGAGAGGATGACGGAACTCCAGCTTCCACGCGTGCAGGTGCATGGTTTGAACCGGTTCGAATTCGATCGCCATGCGGCTTGAGCCCCCGGGCTCATACAACGGATCACCGATGACAGGATGCCCGAGCGCTGCCAGATGGAGTCGGATTTGGTGGGTGCGACCGGTCCATGGCGATGCCTCGATGAGGGTCTGCTCGCCACGTCGCTCGACGACTCGAAACTCGGTTTTTGCGCTCTGGCCGGATGGATTCAGTGCGCGGCCGCCGTTGGGAAGAGGTTCGTTTGCGATCGCCAACTCGCAGATCGTGTGGTCCCAATTCGGGCTCCCCTCGACCCAAGCCAAATAGGTCTTCTTGACTGTACCCTCGGCAAACTGCTGCTGCAGTATCGATGCGAATTGGTACTTGCGAGTAAAGACAACCAGGCCGGTTGTCATGGCATCGATGCGATGGGCGGGGCGCAGTTTTTCTGGATGGTAGGCGGCGAGCATGATCGCTTCGAGAGTGTTCTTCTGGTATCGCCCGGATGGATGCAGAGGCAACGGCGCCCCCTTGCTGACCACCACCATCGCTTCATCCTCATGGAGCAATGCGATGTTCGGATCGATAGAAGGCTCCGTGTAGTTTTCGATCTCATGCAAAAAACGTTCCCCCTCGCGCACGATGCGATCGGTTCGAACATGTTCGGTTCGCCAAACTTTTTCTTTCGTTGCCGGGATGGAGAGCGAACCGGATTCGATCGCTTGCGTCCATTGCTCTTGTGTGTAGCCCGGATAGATCGTCATCACGGCTTCGATCAGGGGCATGCCGGCACAACGCTGAGGAATCGAAATCCACCGGCGATTGGTGTAGGGAATGCATCCTCGCTGCTGCTCGGCGATTCGCAGGATCACTTGTTGCCGAGACTCAAGGCGATCGGCGCGTTGCGATTCGGGAGGAACGTAGCAGTAAGGGCATGAGATTCCTTCGCGATACATGGGTGATCGGTAATCGTCAGGCACCAGTGGATGCTTGCACGCATAACACTCGCGCGTATCGGTCGGGGCGAGCGCGGGATCGAGAGCGACCCGTTGATCGAATACAAAACAATCACCCTCGTAATGCGACTGTTTGCATTCCTCGAAGTACTTGAGGATACCTCCATCGAGTTGATAGATCTGTTCGAATCCCAAGCCCTTCATGTAGGGACCGATCTTCTCGCAACGGATGCCGCCGGTGCAAAACATGACCACCGGCTTGTTCTTGATCTCGTCGGGGAGCTGAGCCGCTGCATCCGGAAACTCGCGAAACGTCTTGAGATCCAAATCGATCGCGCCGCGAAAGGTTCCCAGTTCCACTTCGTAGTCGTTGCGGGTATCCAACAGCGCGATATCGCGGTTTTGATCGAGCCACGCCTTGAGTTCCTTCGGGGACAATTTGGGAGTGGCATTCTGATCAGGCTGAATATCACGGCACCCCACAGGAACGATCTCGCGCTTGATCTTGACCAGCATGCGATGAAAAGGCTGGTAGTCGGTCAAGCTCTCTTTGACTTGCAGCGTGTCCATACCTGGGATGGAGCGAATCTCTGCCAGCACGGCATCGACAGCAGGTCGGGAGCCGGCCAGGAACAGGTTGATTCCTTCGCTGCTAAGGAGGATGGTCCCTTTGGTTTGCACGGTTCGACACAGGGATTTCAGTCGCTCGCGCCGCGTGCTGAGTTCCTCCGGATGGATCGGATGGAATCGGTAGGCAGCGACGTTGACCATTTCGAGCGTGCCGTTGGGCTGCATGGTTCTCGAATGGGGCCAGAAGGCCACCAGAATCGTCGCAGGGAGAAAAAAGCCGAACGAACAAAAAAGAGTGCGGTCGAGAGGGCTCGAACCTCCAAGGTATTTCTACCACTAGCCCCTCAAGCTAGCGCGTCTGCCAATTTCGCCACGACCGCAGGGTGGGATTCGGGTCGTTCGACCCGACGAATTCGAGTGTAGAACCAAACCGCTGGCCGTCAAGTCCTGCGTGCCCAACCCTTTCGGTTTCGGGGTGCCGTTCTCCCTTGCCTAATCGTTGTGTTTCCTCAATTCTATTGGTTTTTCGGTTCGATCGTTCGCCTGGGTGGGAACAGACGACCGGAACCGTCCGAAAACGATTTCCATGCGGTCGGGAGTGCATGGATTCCGCGGAGTGCTCATTCGATGTTTTTGAATTCAGTGTCGTTAAAACGGTTATTTGAGATTGGCCGACCTGGTCGTCGCCTGCACACTTGTTTGC
>CAYXFO010000093.1:0-12474 GCA_964464255.1 uncultured Pirellula sp. | reverse complement strand
CTTCAATGCGGACGGGTCGAGTCCCTCGCATGTTGGACCCGAATACTGGTCTGGAAACGCAATCGTAGCAGGGGAGTCTCGCGGCAAACTGTATCGCACTCAGTTAGTGAAAACCGAACAAGGCTACGTCGCAGAGACGCAGTTGCTCGCGTGTTTGCAGATGTTGACCATCGACGTTTGCGCGACACCTACTGGAGGGATGGTCGTCGCCTGCCATAGCGGACCTCCCGACTGGGGAACGGGTCCGGCAGGGATCGGCGAACTGTTCAAGATTGTGCCTGCCGTACTAGATGTCGCGGTGCCTCGACCCGTCGCCGCATGGTTCTCGTCACCGGGTGAGATCGCGATCGCTTTTGATGCGCCGCTCGATCCGAGCCAACTGAAGGACTGGCCCAGGGGTATGGATATCTACGCGGGTCAAAATGTTCGTGCAGGCGATAGGTATGAGAACCTCATGCCTCCCTACGCCGTGGTGAAGGCGCAGAGCATGGCAGCTCGGCGGCGAATCTATGTTTCAAGCCTCGGCATCACCCCAGATCATCGCACGCTCATCGTACGAATCCCACCTCAAGCAACAGACGAATCCTATGCGGTTCGTATGCCAACCAGTTTCCAATCCATTGGTAACGGCGTAGAGCAGCGCTCCGAGATGGAGATCGATCTGGCTCCGCGCGGTGTGAAAGCGAGTTGGGTTTCCGATCTGGATCCCAATGTGCGATGGGATGGAGTCCTTCCGCATTGGGATTTGGCTGTCGCGCGATCTTTGACCCAGGGAAGCTCTGAACATGACCGACTATGGTCATCGATTGGCGAGCCAGGTACTTTGAAGATGACCACCAGGTTGGACCTCGTTAACATCCTTCGCCCCAAGGTACAGGTCGGTTCTAGCATCGACTACGAATGGCCCAACGAAATTGTTACGCTGAACTTGAAGGGACCTGTCACTTCGGTTCATCCTCTACCCAAATCATCATTGCTGATGTCTTTATCAGAGCAGAATGCAACACGCCAATCCTCGGAATGGCAGTTCGAGATCGATGCCAGCGATTCGCCTCTTGGGATCTTGCAAGTGGAGTACCATCTCGATGGCAACCCAACCTCGCTTCCCAGCATCTCGATTTACACCAACGAAGACCCATCGGAACGGGCGATTCCGCTCCGTCGTTTCCGATTGCCAGGCTTTGAACAAGTCGCTGCACCGAAGTCCGGTCGGGAGTCGCAAATCGCGGATCCGCTTCAAGAGGGCAACTGGGGACGGGGTCGGATGGTTTTTCGGGGAAGTAAGTCGCGTTGTTCCGCCTGCCACAACGAGCCTGGTTCTGGGGCGACGTTGATCGGTCCCGATTTGTCGAATCTGGTGCATCGCGACTACGACTCGGTACTTCGAGATATCACCCATCCGAGTTATGCGATCAATCCCGAATACATTGGACAGAAGGTGCGACTCAACGATGGGACGGTGTTGACGGGAGTATTGCGGGATCAAGGCGGGGCGCTGCTGCTAGGAACTTCCGAAGGGAAAACGATTCCCATTTCGAAGGAAACGATTGAAGAGATGAGTCCGTCGGCAACATCGACGATGCCCACCGGGTTGATGGATGCGTTGTCGGAGCAGGAGCGTCTCGATTTGTTGACTTATTTGTTGCGTCCCGCTCCCAGCATGCCGCTAGAGCGTCCCAATCATGCGCCCCCCGTTCGCACTGCGGCAGAAGTTGCCCAAGTATTGGCGGGTTCAATCACCGAGGGGCAAACCTATCGTCCGCTGCAAATCGTTTTGGTGGCAGGCCCAAAGGATCACGGACCTAATGAGCATGACTACCCTGCATGGTTGATCCAGTGGGGACAGTTGCTCACTGCGGCTGAAAATATACGTATCGACACCGCATGGGAGTTTCCCAGCGCCGAGCAGCTATCGCAGGCGGATGTTTGTCTCTTCTTCCAAAAAGGAGATTGGAATCGCCAACGTGCGGAGGCTATGGATGCGTATTTCCAACGAGGGGGCGGAGCGTTGTACCTTCATTGGGCCGTGAATGGAAATGATTCCGCCAACGACTTTGCGAAGCGGATCGGGATCGCATCAAGGGCTGGCCGCATCGGGTTTCGTCATGGTCCTCTCTCGCTGCGTATCGATAACTCAAAGCACCCGATCCTTCGCAATATCGAGCGATTGGATTTGCTCGACGAGAGTTATTGGTTACTTGTGCAAAGCGATTTGCAGGTCGATATCTTGGCATCCAGCGAAGAGGACGGTAGTTTCCATCCTCAGCTATGGACCGCCGAACCTGGCAAAGGCCGCGTGTTGGTCAGCATACCTGGGCATTACAGTTGGACATTCGACGACCCGATTTTTCGGACTATCCTGTTGCGTGGCATTGCATGGATTGCACGGGAACCGATTGATCGGTTTAATGAATTGGTACCCCTGGGTGCTAGGATGACGAAGTGATCGCGTCCCTGTACCCCGTCATCCGCCCTTCCGTTTTCGGTCCGATCCTTTGGCTCGCTTTATTTCATGAGTGACGCGAGGTTGCGAAAAGCCCGATTCGTCTCTGCATTGCGACGAGATCCAATTCGGATTTGCTGCGGGCGTTTGGTGGCAGCATTGGTTCTTGCTTTCATGCCGTGCATTGACACAACAACTGCCGCAGCGCTTTCCGACGAGAATGCGATCCCCGATTATCGCGCATCGGGTAAAGCGTTCATCGATAAATACTGTTCGAAGTGTCATTCCGATACCGATCCTCAAGCGGAAATGAACCTCGTGCAGTTTGGAGACTCTGAATCCGTGATTCGCAGTCGCAAGGCCTGGATGGCGGTGATCAAGCAAGTGCAATCGGGATCGATGCCACCCTCCGAGGAGTCGCAACCGACGGTGCTGGAATCGGAAAAATTTGTCGAGCACATCCAAGCCATCTTTGATTATTCCGATCGGAATGCGAAGCCGGATCCGGGGCGGGTGACGATGCGTCGACTGAACCGTTTGGAATATCGAAATACGATTCGAGACTTGATCGGAGTCGATTTCGATCCGACTTCGGAGTTTCCGTCCGACGATATCGGTTATGGGTTTGACAACATCGGCGATGTCTTGAGTTTGCCGCCGGTGTTGATGGAACGCTACTTGGATGCCGCAGAAGGAATTGTGCAGCGAGCGATCACGCCTGATCCTCCGTCAGTTCCCAAGCGGCATTTGGCGAGTCTGTATACCGAGCCAGCATCTTCTGAAGTTGCGGCAAAGCAGATGGAGGGAAATTATCGACGCATGGATACTGCCTCAGGCGAGGCGATCGGTCTCGGTCCGATTCACACGCTGTATCAATGGGAGAATTCCGGGGACTATGTCTTTCGCACGAAGGTCTACGGAACCGCATCCGATGGACAAGATGTGCGCGGGGTTATCCTCTTGCATGGCAAGGATCTCCCCAACCCCTCAAGCGATGCGGAACTCGACGCAATTAGCGGTCATGTGCCACGTCCAGCACGGATCCTGAAAGCGTTCGACGTCACGGCCAAGAGTGCCGACCAAGCGCAAGGGATCGAGGTTCCCATCCCTGCGTGCGCTAATCGCGAGCGGGTGTACGTTGGGCAAATGAAGAAGCCGGAAGGGCAATCGTCGAAACTGTATGTGGAGTTCCTGGCGCTCGAGGGTCCGCTCGACACGCGGCCGGAAAGTCATCGGCGATTGCTGGCGGTGTCCGCCGGTACTACTGTGCCCCAGCAGACTCGCGAGGTTCTGTCGCGGTTCATGCGCAGAGCGTATCGGCGCGATGTCGCACCTGATGAGCTGGAGCAGGCCGCTCAGTGGGCTGACCGCATGGTAAATGGAGGCGAGAAATGGGAATCGGCGATGCAACTGGTCATGCAAGCGATCCTGTGTTCTCCGAAGTTTCTTTTTCGTGTCGAGTTGGACGAACAACCCGGTGCGCCCGAGATACGCGAAATCGATGCGTTCGCGCTCGCTTCGCGTTTGTCTTATTTTCTGTGGAGTTCCATGCCGGACGATATGCTGCTCGATGCAGCGGCTCGCGGGAAACTGCGAGAGGAATTGCCTGACCACGTGAAGCGGATGTTGGCAGACCCGCGTGCAAACGCGTTTGTGCAGAGCTTTACAACGCAATGGTTGCAGATTCAACGGCTTGACGCATTCGCGCCGGACCGACAGCTATTCCCGACGGTCGACGATAAACTCAAGAATGCGATGATCCGAGAGACGGTGATGTTCTTCGAATCGATCGTGAGCGAGAACCGGAGCGTGTTGGAGTTGATCAACGCGGACTACACATTCCTCAATGAGCCATTAGCGAAGCATTATGGAATTGCGGATACTGCAGGGAACCAAACGGGCCAACCAGCGACGCGAAGCGATGGCAAGCCCATCCAAGGGGATGGCTTTCAACGAGTATCGCTGCAGGATCGCAATCGCGGGGGATTGATCACACAGGCGAGTGTGTTGGCCGTGACCTCGAATCCGACTCGAACTTCGCCGGTCAAACGAGGTCGTTGGATTCTGGAGCAAATCCTCGGGGCACCACCACCGCCACCGCCGCCAAACGTCCCGGAGTTGCCTAGCAACGAGCAAGACGTATCTTCAGCATCGCTTCGAAAGCGTTTGGAGGTCCACCGGCAGAACCCAGCGTGCGCGAATTGCCATGCCAAGATGGACCCGATTGGGTTTGCTCTGGAGAACTACAATGCCGTAGGCGCGTTTCGGACCAAGGATGGTTCGTTCGATATCGATGCGTCGGGCGAATTTGCGGACGGCTCTCGATTTAGCGGCCCTTCGGATTTGAAAACGATTCTTCAAGCGAAGAAGGAGGATTTTGTCCGATGCCTCACCGAAAAAATGCTGACCTATGCTCTAGGAAGAGGCGTCGAGTATTATGATCGGCCGGCGGTGGAACGGATCGTTCAAGCCATGCCCGGGCACGAGTATCGGATGCAGTCGTTGATTCAGGAAATTGTTCTGAGCGAACCGTTTCTCAAACGCCGAGGAGTATCGCAATGAACGCCACCCCAATCGATTGTTCCAAGATCATTCTTTCGGAGATCTCAACATGATGATTCCAAGTCACCCTGTAGCTCGTCGAACCTTGCTGCGAGGTTTGGGGGTGTCGCTCGCGTTGCCATGGCTCGAAGCGATGGGGCCGGTGACCAGTTGGGCTCAAGACGGAGCGACCAATCCTGCGGCTTCGAAAACTGCGGCACCGAACCGAATGGCCTTCCTGTATGTTCCCAATGGCAAGAATATGGCCGACTGGACCCCAAGTACGGAAGGGGCCGGGTTTGAGTTGACTCCGATCCTCGAGCCGTTGGCTAACGTGAAGGACAAGTTGTTGGTACTGTCAGGTTTGACGGCCGATGGTGCGAGAGCGTATGCCGATGGGGGCGGTGATCATGCGCGGGCGTTGTCCGCATTCTTGACCGGCGCGCGGCCGCTCAAAACCGATGGGGTCAACATTCGCAACGGTGTCAGTGTCGATCAGGTTGCAGCAGCTCGGATTGGAGATCAAACGCGGCTGCCATCGATCGAGATTGGGACGGAAGCGGGCGCGATGGCAGGGAACTGCGATTCCGGGTACAGCTGCGTCTATTCGTCGACGATGTCTTGGAGGTCTGCCACGCAGCCGCTCCCCAAGGAAATCAATCCGAAAGTGGTATTCGATCGATTGTTCGGGGCCAGTAACGATCCGATGCGCGCCAATCGCGATGCGCGGCGCAAGAGTGTCCTCGATTTCGTTCGCGAGGATTCCAAGTCCTTGGCCCATCGATTGGCAGCGAACGATGTGCGGAAACTCGACGAATACTTTGCATCGATTCGGGATATCGAAGTCCGAATTGAACGAGCGGAGAAGATGCCTCCAGTGAAGACCCCTGACTATCAGGTGGCAGCTTCCATTCCAGCGGTGTACGAAGAGCATATTCGGATGATGGTGGATCTGATGGTACTGGCGTTTCAAGCGGATGTCACTCGCGTCGCAACGTTCGTGCTGGCCAATGAGGGGAGCAACAAGCCGTACTCCTTCATCGATGTTCCCGAGGGGCATCACGATCTGTCACACCATGGCGGGGATGCTGGCAAGCAGGCCAAGCTCAAGCAAATCAATCTGTTCCACACCAGGCAACTCGCGTACTTTCTAGAGAAACTGCAATCGGTTCAGGAAGGAGATGGCACGTTGCTCGATCATTCGATGGTTGCATACGGAAGTGGCATTCACGATGGGAATGCGCACAACCACGATGACTTACCGGTCTTGGTGGCTGGTCGAGGATGCGGAACCTTGCAGACCGGTCGGCATCTGCGATACGCGAAAGAGACACCGATCAGCAATTTGTGGTTGTCACTGCTCGACCGGATGGAGGTCGATATGGAGAAGCTTGGGGACAGCCGCGGACACTTGCCCAATCTCATGTAGCCCGAAACCGAGTGGCCTTCGGTGGAATTACGCGACTGACTGGGCATACTGCTGGATCGCCTCCGGCAATGCCTCACATTCCAGCGCAAACACGCGGCGTTGGAGCGATTCCGGAGTATCGTCGGGCAAGACTTCGCAGGCCCGTTGCAAGATGATCGGCCCATGATCGTATTGGTTGTCGACCCAATGGACGGTGCAGCCCGAGATCTTGACGCCGAAATCGATTGCTCCAGCGTGGACCTTCAGTCCGTACATGCCATGCCCGCAGAAAGCCGGGATGAGTGAGGGATGGACATTCATGACACGATGGTCGAAGTCGCTGGGAATAAGCAGATGCTCTAAGTATCCCCCCATGACTACGAGAGAAGCGCCCGACTTGCGAATCGCGTCGAATACATCCTGAGAGTGAAGTTCGGGATCAGCGTAATCGCGGCGTCGAATGATTTGCGATGGTATGTTCGCTTCGGCGGCAAACTCAAGACCACGCGCATCTTTGCGGGAACTGATCACCAGTCGAAAGTCGACGGTTAACGATCCCGCACGTTTTTTCTCAATGAGATTGCGGAGTGTCGTTCCACCGCCGGAAATCAAGACTGCGACTGGGAGATTTTGCATGAATAGGTCGTTGCTCTGGTCGAGCGACGATCGGTGGGTCTAGTTTCGCTTGGCAACGCGTGGGCTTTGGACCACGTAGAGCTTTGGATCGTCGACGATCCAATCGGTGCTCCAATCGCGGCCGTTGTCTCCATTGACCACATTGTAGAAGAAAGATCGGATTTCTTCACACCGATATCCATAGGGCATCGCCGTCGCGATGTAGTCATCGCGAGTCAATTCCTCGACACCCGGTTTGGCGAAGTAGTGAACCAACCCATCTGGCGTGAAGGACATGCCCAGCGTCCACCAGCCAGTGCCAGTAATCTCAGGGCCCAGGAAATCCCCGCCATTGCGATCGGCGCGGACTCGGAAGTAGGCGTAGGGAACGAGTTTGCCGTTCTCTTGTCGCGTTCCTCGCAGGATGAATAAGCCCGGCCAGTAGACTTCGTCTTTTTCTGATTTGCTCGAAAAGAACAGCACTTGCTTGCTCTCCATGATGCGAGTTTCAACGGCTGCTCGGAATGCAAAGTGAGGTCCGTTCCGTTTTTCCCATTCTTGCAAGGGAGGAATGAAGACGCGGGTCGTGATGTTCGGAGATTGCGAGACCCTCAGGGTGCCGCCCATGCGGTACTGCACGTTGCAGATGAAATCGTCTTGGTGCATCTTGTTGCTGGGACGGTTGGGAATCCCTGTGAATAGGGAGCGCATCAGAAGCGAGCCCTCGCTACCTGGGAGGCCACCGGGAGGCGTAGGAACTCGTTTGACTACGTCAGGATGACCGCGCTTTGCCCCTTCGTACCATCGGCCGTTGTTCGACTTGCCCATCGGCATCCGCTGGTTCTCGTCGATGTCTTCGGTGCTTTTTGGGTCTTGTGGTACGTATCCCCAGTTTTCATCTTCGAAGTCGTCACCGACCTGTTTCAGTTGCACGCCCGTGCCGGGTACAACAATTTCGTTTCGGCCCTGGCCGAAGGTGATTGGGGCCCAAATCGAGCACAAAGAAACGCCGACCAGCAAACGCCGAACAACCGATAAACAGGCCATAAAATCTCACCCTGTGTTTGGATTTGATGAATACCCGTTTCTCGGAAACGGAGATTCCACGAATTCCCTATCGGATGCTGTAGTCGGAAAAACCGTCATTTTCAGTTGAGCTACCAAACTGACCCCAAATTGCGTACCTTAACGGGGCTTGGAAAGCCCTCTGGTCTCCCCCGATTGGTATCCCTAATCTGGACGAAGCCTCGGGAAACCTATTGCTTCCTCTCGGATAGCCACAGAATGCCAGTTGCCGACAGCCAGAACGATGATGGGAACTCAAGCGGCTTAGGGAAGCCGAACCCGTACGAAATGTCCCCAGACGGCTCTCCCGGAAATCGCAATGCCGGTTCGATGGTGGGGCGACTTGGTGAGACAGGCAAGATCACCGCCGTGATCATGATCATGGCGATCGCCTTTTGGTTCGTCTCCAAGAAGCTTAAGGGTGTCACTTGGGCCGATGTTCAGCGTGGATTTGATAATCTACCCGTCAGTCACATCGTTGTGGCAATCCTGCTGACGGTGCTCAACTATTTCATCCTGACTGGTTACGATTGGATCGCGATCCGGCATTTGAAAAAGAAGTTGCCGTTCTCAAAGATGATCGCAGGTGCCGTAGTCGGTTACTCTTGCGGCAACGTGCTCGGCTGGTTGTTTGGTGGCAATATCGTTCGTTACCGAATGTACTCCAAATGGGGTTTTTCCACGCTCGAGATCATTGCGCTGGTTTCCATTCTGTCGATCACGTTTTGGCTGGGATTATTTCTTCTCGCGGGTGTTGCGTTCCTCGTTTTGCCCGTGCATTTACCAGACGACGTCTTGAAGATGTTGACCTTCGAATCGAAGTTGTGGGGGCATATCTCGTTTTCACAGAAATTACTCGGCGGCATCTTTTTAAGTTGTGTACTTGCCTACTTGTTTGCGTGTTTGGTGATACGCAAGCCGATACGGTTTCGCGATTTCTCTGTGTCTCTCCCACCGTTTCGTTTGTCCTCGATGCAATTGATTGTTTCTGCTGGCGATTTTTTGCTAGCGACAGCGACTCTGTACGTTCTGTTGCCACCGGATATCGTCGGTCCGGACAAAATCAATTTCTCGACGGTGTTGATCGCTTACTTGACGGCTCAGATTGCGGCGGTTCTCACGCACGTTCCCGGTGGGTATGGGTTGCTCGAAGCCATCTTGCTGACATTTCTCGAAGGGCCTGATTCCAGCAATACGGGGCCTGTCCTATGTGCCGTGATATTGTTCCGCATCATCTATTATCTCTTGCCATTCATTGTGGCTATCGCACTATTCATCAGGAATGAATTCACGCCGTCATTAACGCGAGCAGAGACCGGCGATGGAGGGTAGTTCCGGTCAAGTATCCAAGGCAACGAATTGGCAGAGTGCGTTGCAAGGCGCTGTCCGTTCGATGGATGAATTACTGTCGCTGTTGCAACTGCGATTCGAAGATGTTCCGGACTGTGATCGCGAAAGTGGTTTTCCGTTGCTTGTTCCGCTGGAATATGTTGCGAGGATGCATCCGCGCGATCCGCGTGATCCACTGTTGTTGCAGGTCCTACCTCGGGGGCTCGAGAATAGCTTTTCCTCTGGGTTTGTCTCGGATCCCGTTGGCGATCTGACGAGCGAGGCGGCCCCTGGTCTACTGCACAAGTACCCGTCGCGTGTTCTGATGATCGCCACAGGCATGTGCGCTGTGCATTGCCGTTATTGTTTTCGAAGGCACTTTCCTTACGACGAAAAGCCCAAGTCGATCGAGAGTTGGCAACCGGCATTGCGAGCGATTGCCGAGGATTCAAGCATCGAGGAGGTGATCTTGTCTGGGGGAGATCCTCTTTCGCTCGGCAATGCAAGACTGCAGCAGTTGGTTCAGGCCATCGACTCGATTCCCCATGTGCGGCGATTGCGATTTCACACTCGGTTTCCATTGATGATCCCGAGCCGTATTGATTCAGGATTCCTCGAACTGTTGCGTCAAACGCGGCTGGCAACCGTGATGGTCTGGCACATCAATCATGCCAACGAGATCGACGAGCATGTGGCGGCGGCGGCAAAAGAGCTGCGGCGAGCAGGCGTGCAACTTCTCAATCAATCGGTGTTGCTGCACGGCATCAACAACTCGCTGGATTCCCAATGCAAGCTTTCTTTGCGATTGGTCGATATCGGGATTTTGCCTTATTACCTGCATCAATTGGATCGGGTGCAGGGAGCTGCGCATTTTGAATGCTCCGTGGATTCGGGACTTGCATTGGTTGCGGCCATGCGCGAGCGGTTACCTGGTTATGCTGTCCCTCGATTCGTGCGGGAGATCCCTGGCGAATCGAGCAAGACACTCTTAAGCTGAAGCGACAGCATCGCTCCATGCGATGGATCGTTGCGAGCGATGTTTGGGTTTGCTACATTCGCGTTACCCGACGAGATAATTTTGAGGAATATGAAAGCCGCATTTTTCACACAGCCTGGTCCACCGGATTGCATTCAAGTTGGCGATGTGCCGATCCCGGTTTGCACGAGGAACCATGTGTTGGTTCGGGTGCGAGCATCATCGGTTAACCCGATCGACACCTACATTCGCAACGGCGCGAATTTTTGGCCCCTACCCAATCCTTACGTGATCGGATGCGATTTCGCAGGGGAGATCGTGGCGGTTGGGGAGAACATCGAAAACTTCAAGGTTGGGGACCGCGTGTGGGGATCGAATCAGGGCTTGATGGGCCGGCAGGGAGTGTTTTCCGAGTATGCATTGATTGAGCCGCGGTGGGTTTATCCTTCTCCCGATTCCGTATCTGACAGCGATCTAGCGGCATGCGCCTTGGTAGGTATCACAGCGCACTTAGGGTTGTTCCATCGCGCGGCTCTCAAAGCGAATGAGACGGTCTTTGTGCGCGGGGGCACTGGTGGCGTAGGGGCCATGGTGGTGCAGATGGCCAAGGCTGCGGGTGCAACGGTATTCACCTCTGCCGGCAGTCCGGAGAAAGCCCATCGCTGTCGCGAGTTAGGTGCGGACGAAGTGATCGAATACCGCGAATGCGATTTGAAGACGCGATTGCTGGAACTCTCACCCAAGGGTGTAGATGTTTTCTGGGAGACGTTGCGCGAGCCTGATTTCGATTTAGGAGTCGCCTGCATGGCACCCAATGGCAGGATGGTGTTGATGGCGGGCCGCGACGCGAGGCCGCCGTTTCCGGTCGGACCTTTTTATGTCAAAGGATGTTCGCTGTTGGGGTTCGCTATGTTTGCGGTTCCCGCTGAGCAGCAGTTGCAGTCGGCACTCGATATGAACCATTGGTTGAGTTCGGGAAGGCTTCGAGCGCAGGTCGACCGCGTGTTGCCATTATCGCAAGCCGCCGAGGCGCATCGCTTGCAGGAATCGAATACGATTGCGAAGAGTGGACTTCTGCGCGGCAAGATTGTCGTTTATATCGAGTGAGGAGGCACATCGGCCGATGCATGGATGGGGAGATTGGCTCGATCTTATTTTCCCTCGCGCCTGCGCGCTCTGTTCAGCACCTTTGCTGGACACCGGAGAACGCGGACTGTGTGGTGGTTGCTTTGCTGGCTTGAGCCCGATCGAAAACGGCTGCTTGCGTTGCGGAGCCCCCTTGCCCGAATCGAAGACCAAATCTCGCAAGCGAGGCAAGGCAAAAGCTGTTAGATGCCCGATATGCGAGACGAGCTCTTTAGCCGTTACCCGCGTATTCGCCTTCTCGATCTATGCTGGTCCGGCGATCAAGATTGCGAGAAAGATGAAGGAGTCGCAGCACGAGCCCTTGGCGGAGCAGATGGGGCGATCTGTCGCAGATTGGTTGCTTGCGGAAACCCCGTTTGCTATCGAGCATTACGATGCCCTAATACCGATACCGCAGCATTGGTTCCGTCGTTTAGCGGCTCGATATAACCAATCCGAGGCTCTTGCCAACGGGATCTCGCGTCGATTTGGGTGCCCGATTGAGGACCGATGGGTTCATCGAACGAGGTGGACACCCAAGCAAGGGATGAAAACGATTGCCGAGCGTCGCGAGAATATGCGGCGTGCGTTTGAGGTTCCTCCGAAATTCGCTCCGCGTGTTCACGGACGGAGTTTTTTGTTGGTGGATGACGTCATGACATCGGGGGCTACCCTGGACCAGGCCGCCTGGGCGCTCAAGCAACGGGGGGCGAGGCTCGTCGATGCGGTCGTGTTCGCCCGGGGGCTCGGGGCTGCCAAGGCGGTTTCCTCAAAAACCGCCTGAATTTGTGTTCTAGCTTAGAAGAAAAGCTCCTGGGGAGGAACATCGAACTGATGGATCCCAGAATGCGTATCTGCCTTGGAGCTTGCCACGTTGTTGGTTCGGGGGATCCGGCTATACTTGCCTCCCCGACCTCGAACAAATCATTTCAATTCAATCCCAGGGACTGGAAATCCACCATGGCGGACTCA
>CAYXFO010000092.1:0-12549 GCA_964464255.1 uncultured Pirellula sp. | reverse complement strand
GATTCTGGGGCGAGAGTTACCCAGCTTTCGATTACCTGATCATCGGTCGCGAAGGAGAGGATATGGGTGCACCCACAGACTATCGTGCGAAACTCTCGCGGTCGGTCGGCGAGCCGTCGACTCCTGCCGACTGCTATGTCAGAATTTATAGTCCAGAGTAACCGTCCCAAGGGGAGCGGTGCGGAAACAGTTGGAGATGCGTTGTGAAACTATCGATTGTGATCCCAGCTTACAATGAGCAGGAGAACATCGGCCTATGTCTGGACGAACTCGTGGTAGTCTTGGACAGCGAGAGGATTCCGTTTGAGATTTTGGTCGTCAATGACAACTCAAGCGATCAGACCGAATCGCAGGTTTTGCAGCGGGCCTCGCTTCATCCCGAAATCCGCTTGATTCGGCGGTTGCCTCCAGGCGGATTCGGACGGGCGGTTCGAACAGGCTTGGAATTCGTGACGGGCGACTGCGTGGTAATATATATGGCGGATCGCTCCGATCATCCTGAAGACGCGGTGCGATATTATCGATTGCTCGGGGATGGTTACGATTGCGTTTTTGGATCGCGATTTATCCGTGGAGCGAGTGTGCATCGCTATCCACGTTTGAAACTCCTCGTCAATCGGATCGTCAATCATTGCATCCAATGGATGTTTTGGACGAAGTTCAACGATCTAACGAACGCCTTCAAAGGCTTTCGAACGGAAGTCGTACAGCGCTGCGGTCCCTATCGCGCATGCCACTTCAATATCACGCTCGAGATATCGCTGAGCGCCCTCATCTCGGGATACAAGATCTGTCAAATTCCAGTCCACTGGGAAGGAAGGACATGGGGATCGAGCAATCTGCGCATGCAGGAAATGGGAAGGCGATACCTATGCACATTGCTCATGCTGTTTTTTCAGCGAATGCTACTGAGCGACGATTTGCGATCGGAACGCAAGCGAGAAGAGAAGTTGGGAATAGAGATTACGATGAAGCAAGCTGATTCGTAAGGGTTCAGCGACGAGTTGCCATGGCTGGTGTCGTTAGGCGCGACAAACAAATACCATTCGCGTTTCTCGTCCCCGGGTTCATCTGCAACGGCTACAATAGCTTTATGCGCTGTCCGTTTTGTTGCAAAACTGTTTCCGAATCCTCCCTCCATCTGTAAACGCTATGACCCGCTGGAATTTGATCCATCGTAGATCCTCAATCGATCCTGTCTTGGAGCACTCCAAGCCTGTTGACGAAGAACTCCGTTCGTTGCATGTCGAAGTCGATGGCGGTGCGTTGCATATCGATTGGTCCCAGTGGTCGGACGGAAAATCGATGGGGATGAAGTGTCTGACCGTCGATAATGGAGCGATGAAGACGGTGATCCTACCAGAGCGTGGGATGGGGATTTGGAAATCGCAAATTCAAGAGGTCGAGTACGGCTGGCAAAGTCCTGTCTGCGGCCCAGTGCATCCGTCCTTGGTCCCTGTCGGCGATCCGTCGGGCATCGGATGGCTCGAGGGTTTCGATGAGTTGTTGGTCCGATGTGGGTTGCTCAGCAACGGCGCACCGGAGTTCGATGATCGGGGTCATGTGCGGTATCCCGTTCATGGCCGCATTGCCAATCTTCCATGCCATGAACTCTCGATTGAATCCCAACCGGAACTTGGATTCGTGGATGTCGTTGGCAAAGTGATCGAATCGCGATTCTTAGTTTACTCTTTGGAATTAGAGACTCGATATCGGTTCTATCCCAATCGAAATACGATCGAGATTCATGATACCGTGACCAACCCACTCACGACTCCCGGTTCGATGCAGTTGCTCTACCACATCAATCTTGGCCAACCGATTCTGCAGGCCGGATCTCGCGTCCTTGCAGCGCTCGATCACTTGGCCCCGCGAGATGCGCGAGCCAGCGAAGGAGTTGAAACGTGGAGTATTTGCGAGGGGCCTGAAGGAGGATTCCGCGAGCAAGTCTATTACAGCACGCCATTGGTCGACGATCACGATTGGGCAGAAGCCATGCTGACCAATCATGATGGGACGCTCGGCTACTCTGTCCAATTCGATGCACGAACCCTGCCGTGCTTAAATTTCTGGAAAAACACTGCGGGCGTAGAGGATGGTTACGTGCTGGGTATCGAGCCAGCATCGGGATTTCCCAACACCAAGTCCTTCGAGGAGCAGCAGGGGCGCGTGGTGAAACTGCAGGGGGGCCAGTCGCGTACCTTCCGGTTGAGACTCCATGCGCTGAGCAGCGCTGGCGAAGTCCAAAATGCGATGGAACGGATTCATAGGTTGCAGACTCGCCCTGGTACGGTAGATGCCACACCCCGAAAAGGCTGGTCACCAGCAGCATCCTGAACGCCGCATTCCTGCGGGGATGAGCACACCATGTCCGGTTCTTTTTGGCAACATCGCTCGGTACTTATTCTTGGTTTCGCATTGATTGCGGGAATTCGACTCGGCACGCTGTGGCTGGGACGGGACAGCCTCAGCACGGACCCGGACGCATATCATGCTCTGGCAAGAACCTGGCACGACACGGGAACATTCGGTCGCATGAACCCGGAGGGAACCGCTGTGCCGACAGCCTACCGACCTCCGCTTTATCCATGGTTGCTGTCGTGGTTCGCTTCATCATCCAACCCAGATGCAAGTCAATGGTGGATCATGGGTCTGCATGGAATTCTTGGACTAGCAACATGCGCCATAACATTCGCTATCGGCAAGCGATTGGGACTATCCTCCATGGCTTGCTGGCTCGCAACGTTTTGGGTGGCATGCGATCCTATTCTACTGCGTCAATCCACTCTGGTTATGACCGAAACGCTTGCAACGTTTCTCGGAGCGGTTCTTTGGTGGTGTTGGCTGAGGGAGGAGCATAACCATCAAGATCGTCGAAATTGGAAATCGTTGCTGCTAGGCATCGGCATGGGGTTGGCGGTGTTGTGCCGCCCAACGGCGTTGGCGTGGATGGTTCTGTGGTGGTTCCTTGCGCTATTGGACAGACGCTGGAAATGGGTAGTCGTATGCTCGCTAGGTTTGGCAATCGTCATCGCACCTTGGGCCGCACGAAATGCTATTCAGTTTGGCAAGCCGATCGCGACCACGACTCACGGAGGCTATACTCTTTACCTAGCAAATAATCCTATCCTCTACAGCCATTGGCAATCGAGCGTATCGCGCGAGTGGGATGAAAATACGTTTCACTCGCAATGGCGAAACGAGCGTTCGCGATCTGCGAACCAGGATGAAGTAGCCTTGGATCAATTAGCACAATCGCTTGCTTGGTCGACGATGCTGGATAACCCAGGGACGTTTTTGCAAGGATGCGCGATCCGCACCGGTTGGCTTTGGGCGCTCTGGCCATCGTCGCGCCAGTCATCTCGGGGAACTCAGATTGCGATCGCTGTCTGGTATACCATCTTGTTTTTTTCAGCAATCGCGGGCTTCACGCAACTGATTCGATCAGGGAAGTCTCTCCGTAATTGGCTCCCAGGTTTGTTGCTCGTGGCCAGTTTGACTCTGGTCCACAGCGTGTATTGGAGCAACATGCGGATGCGATCCCCGGCGATGCCGATCATCGCCCTGTTGGCAGGAGTTGGATTGTCTCGGTTTCGCCCTGAACAGAAAGACACGGAAACGTTGACTCACGCTGCGTGATTGCTTGTGTGCGTTTAGCCGATCCGTTTGGGCGTCGGAAACTCGATGACAAATTTGGTGCCCCGCTCCACTTCGCTTTGTACGTTGATGCGACCACCGTGAGCTTCGATGATTTTCCGGGTCGTTGGCAATCCAAGCCCCGATCCTTCTGTTTTGGTGGAGTAAAACGGTTCGAACATGCGCATAGCCGTGGTTTCGTCCATGCCGCATCCGGTATCGATCATGTCGAGCGCGACACCGGTGGGTGTAGAATAGGTTTGTACGATCAATTCGCCTCCGTCGGGCATCGCCTCAAGAGCGTTCTTTACGAGGTTGATGAGTGCCGCCTGCAACGCGCTGCTGTTGAGACGGATGTGAGGGAGATTGGGATCGAGATACCGTTCCAAACGAACAGTGAGCTTATCGGCTTGAGCTTGGTACAAATTCAGGACAACCGAGATTTGATCGTTGAGCGAAGCAACGGTCATCTCCATATCCTGCATGCGCGCAAACCGCAGAAAGTCGGAAAGGAGATTCTCCATCCGATGACATTGCTGTCGAATCATATCGACCTTGGCAATGGCTCGTCTCTTCCCTGGCCATTGGCTCTCCTCAAGTTCCTCGCACAGCAAGTCGGTATTCATGTGAATGACCGAAAGGGGATTCTTGATCTCATGCGCCAGCGAGCCCGCCAATTCGGCAAGCTCATGATATTGGCGACGCATGTCGTCATCCGATACATCGGCGGCTGTCGTTCGATCCGGACTCATTTCAGTAGCAACTCGATCATCGATCGGACCATATAGCCGGTGCCACCGGCATCTGCCCATGGTTTGCTCGAATCTGCGAAGGCTGGACCTGCGATATCAAGATGGGTCCAGGGAACGGAGCCAACGAACTCTTCCAGGAACTTAGCAGCGGTGATCGCACCTCCCCATCGTCCATCGCCGACATTCTTGATGTCTGCGACCTTGCCTGCGATTTGCTCCGCGTAGAACGGGAACATTGGGAGTGGCCAGGTATACTCCCCGCAACTGTTGGCTGCCGATTGAATCTCCGATTGCCAAGACAAATCATTCGACATCAATCCGACAACGTCGTTTCCGAGAGCGACCACACAGGCTCCGGTGAGGGTTGCGAAATCGACTATCTTTTCAGGCGAGTAATCGAGTGAGACGTTCAAGCAATCGGCTAGTACGAGACGACCTTCAGCATCGGTGTTGTGAATCTCGATAGTCTTTCCGCTACGGGCAGTGAGGACATCACCAAGCTTGAACGCATCGCCTGATATGAGGTTCTCGACCAATCCCATCACGCCGATGATCGGACGTTTGACTTTCAGCAGTGCGGCTGCTCGCATGATCCCCAGCACTGTTGCGGCCCCGGCCATGTCTGCTTTCATAGTTAGCATGCCGTCGGTGGGTTTGATAGAGTAGCCACCGCTATCAAAGGTGACTCCTTTGCCAACCAGGGCGATAGGGGCCATCGCAGTGTCCGCACCTGCATATTTCATCACAATCAATCGGGGCGGACGCACTGAACCGCGAGCGACGCCGAGCAGAGCACCGCAGCGCTGAGCCTTGAGCCGCTCGAGATCCCACACCTCGATACTGATGCCAGCCTCCTGAGAAACCGACATCGCTTCGTCGGCAAAGGTTTCGGGGTACATGTAGTTCGGTGGGAGATTCACCAGTCGCTTCACCAACTGGATCGACTGACCAACGATCTGGCCGATCTCGACCTGTCGGGAATGAAACCCAGCAAACTGGAGAGTGTCTGGTGCAAAAATGGATTTCTCGGACCGAAAGAGATCCTGTCCAGTACATGCCGAGACGGCACCCGCGACGACCGCGCGTTCTTCCAGTGGCGAACCTGCCAAACCGACGACGCGAACCGTCGAACGATTCTTGGTCATGACGGCACGGATGGCGGATGCAGCCGCGCGAAATGGGATGTCGAGCGGTGACTTACCCCGCGCTCCGGTCCCTACCAAGGCGACGAGATTCGATGGAGACTTGGCTGCAGGAGTGTGCAAGAGAGTCACTCGATTGGGCTTGGTCGAGACCTCGCCCCGTTGCAGGATTGGAAAGAGCCAATCCCCTGTGGCTTCGTTCAAACGCAGAAGATCTTCCCGTCCCTTCCAATTCTCATCGACGGAGAGAATCAAGGCATCGCACGGGGAAGAGATCCAGTCGGACGGAGTTGATTCGATTTTCATAGCGATGCATTGTTGCGGTCGTGGCGGTAGTCAAAGAATTCCTCATTCGATACCACGAAACGATCCGCGTCAAGAAACCTTGCCTCGACCTCTTTTCAATGCATCATTAACAGTCGCGACATATCGCTGGCCATCACTCGTCCATGGGGCGACGAGATTGTAGTACAGGATGTACCAAATCGCGGCGATTCCATCTTTGAGACCGATCTTCTTTCCTTCGTCATAGGTCCGACCGTAGTAGGAAATCGGTACTTCATAGGTACGAGCGATGGTCTTGCAGATCAAAGCGGTAATCTCGACCTCCATGCCAAAGCCGCGGCTGGTCAGATTCATCGGAACGATCACTTCTCGCCGAAACGCCTTGTAACATGTTTCGATATCGGACATGTTCCGATTGGTCAGTAGATTGCTGAGCAAGGTCAGGCACTTGTTCGCAACATAGTGATAAAAATAGAGAACGCGCGAGGCTCGCTTGACCAAAAACCGGCTGCCATAGACCACATCCGCGACGTTTCTCAGGATCGGTTCGATCACATCCGGTATCTCGATCGGATCGTATTCGAGATCGGCATCTTGAATAATAAGGATATCCCCCTTTGATTCGGAGATCGCCCTCGCGATCGCGGCGGTCTTGCCTTGGTTTCTTTCCTGGCGAAACCACCGGATGCGATCGTTGCCTTCCGCAAATCTAACGATGCGCTCTGCGGTGCGATCCGTGGACCCGTCGTCGACTACGATGACTTCGAAGTCCTGGAATGGTAACTCGCTCAAGCGTGCGAGAACATGATCGATTGTTCCTTCTTCGTTGAAGGCTGGCACCAATACGGAAATCTTCATCAGGTCAACAAACCTCGAGCTTCGACGGGGTATTCGACCAGAGAGTCGGAATCGAGCAGGTAGAAGGAGTTCTGTAAATTCACGCACACGCAAATATGATTTGGGAGAATGAAGACCCTATCTCCGACTCTCGGAAGCGATTGTTCGTTGTTCTCTGGCAAAATGACTTCGCCGTGCTCTTCGCTCAGGCGACTGATCTTTGCAAAGGGAAACTCGATCACCATACCAAATCCTGCTTGATCGTCGACGCAATTGCGATCGCTCGAGAGCGTCTTGCTCCCGGCATCGATAATGAACTTACGGCTTGAGGGAACACTGACCACTGTCGATGCGATTCGAGCGGCACACTGCTCGAGAGTTGCGACCCCTAATCTGACTTCGTTCAAGTCATTGTAGATATACGTTCCCGGACGGATCTCGTTCAAAAAAGGATTTTGATGGGAGGCGACTGCGGTGGGGGTCGAGCCGCCGGACACCGTTTCGACCGGAATGCCCGATGCAGCAAACTGCTCGATGATGTTTTGCAAGGACTCCGTGTAACGTGCCCAAGTTTCCGGTGGGGAACTGGGGAGTAAATGGCCAGGAAAACACATCAAGCCTCGGAACTTGAGATGGGACATGGAATCGATCGCTTGCCCTAACGCCACTGCGATCGCCACGTCCTGGACTCCCGTTCGGAAAAAGCCGACCTCCATATCGATCAGGATGCCAAACGTAACGCCCGCCTGAACCGCCGCCGATTGCAGTTGCTGTGCAGCGTCCAAGGAGTCGATTCCGACGGACACCTCTGCGTCGCGTGCCACCGCAACCAGATCGTGCAGTCTCTTCGCGCCCACCGCTGGATAGGCGACCAAGATATCCTTCGAGGCTTGGCTCATGACGCGAGCTTCCCCGGCTTTTGCCACGGTCAAACCGGACGCTCCCAAGGCGATTTGCTCCTGGGCCATCAGCAGCGATTTGTGAGTTTTGGTATGAGGTCGCAATCGCAACGCATGCGAATCGCAGTAGGTCTGCATTCGCTGAAGATTATCTCGGACCGTTGGCCGGTGAATCACAAGGGATGGCGTAGGATGCTCGTCGGGTAAATCAGGCCAGCGCATAAACATTCCTGCTTTCGGATTCGTTCAGTAATACTCAACAGTGTGTACAATGAGCTCGATGCAGACCAGCCCTCTTATACAACAAAACATCTCGACCCAAGAGAAGACTGCGGGGCTTGTCTACCATTGCGCCTGTGGCAATGAATATGCGGTCGATCCTGCCTCGGGTGGTGTCTGTTCGGTGTGCAAACGACGCATCACTCCCGAGGCGATTCGCGATGCCAATACCGCCACAATCAGCATCCACGATTTCTATGGCCAGCATACGATGAAAAAGCTGGAGGTGGAGCAGGGTGACCATTTGACCAACAAGGTTTTTGGTCACTTTCGAATCGATCGCAAACTAGGTGGTGGAGGCATGGGAGCTGTATACCGTGCGTTGGATACGTCCTTGCAGCGCTATGTCGCGGTCAAAGTCATTCACCAACGGAGCCAGCGAACCGAATCGCGACTGAATGCAATGCTTCGCGAAGCAGTCGCGCAGGCACGGCTCAATCACCCGAATGTCGTTACCATCTACTACGTAGGCCGCCAAGGAGAAGAGCCTTTCCTAGCGATGGAACTGCTTCCCGGTCCAACCCTCGCGGAACGTTTAAACTCATCGGGACCGATTCCCTACGAAGAAGCCATCCGTTATGCAATCCAAGTAGCACAAGCTCTCAGGCATGCGGCGGAATTCGATATTGTTCATGCCGACATCAAGCCCGCGAATCTGATCATGGCTGGCGAGGGTCGGATCAAGCTATCAGATTTCGGACTATCGCGAGTTCAGTCCGACGATACATCCGATGCCCGCGTGGGAGGCACCCCTGCGTATGTCGCGCCGGAAGTGGTCGCCGGGGAAGGATTGAGTATCCAATCGGATATGTACGCTCTGGGAGTCACGTTGTTTGAATTGGTCTTCGGCAGACACCCGTTCAAATTGGTCGGCGATACGATCTACGAAAAGCTCCAAGTTCATAGCACTGCGGCGATTGAGTTCCCGAACCCCTGGCCTGTAAATATCCCTGTCGAGTTCAAAAAGCTAATCGAGAAACTGCTGGCCAAGAAACCTGCCGATCGCTATCAAAACTACGATGCACTCTTGAAAGACCTGCGCACCATTGCTCCAGTGAGTACAACTGCAGCTGGCTTCGCACCCCGCGCGATGGCCTACATCATCGACCAAGGTTGTTTGCTGATGGCATTCGCTCCCTTTGCCATCGCTCTTTTCTTCCTCGGTGGCGATGAAGATACCAATACAGTCGGGATAATCAACAGGCGGCTGTGGATTCCGGTTATCGCGCTGTTGTCGTTAATCGTGCCTGCGATTTACTTGTTCCTGATCTATCGCGGCTGGCCCTCCATTGGGAGATATCTGTTTCAAACACGAATCGTCGAGGAACATGGACTTGCCCCTCGACGCGAGCAGCTCGTGCCTCGCGAAGTCTTGAGGAACGCATTTGCATGGGGATTCCCCTTTTCGATCTATGTATCCTGGTCTTCGGAGCAACTGGCTGAATGGATCGAGTTCGCACTGGTGATCTTCCTAGCAATCAATACGATGACCCTTTTCTTGCTCAGAGGACGCAAAGCCCTCCACGACTATTTATGCCATTCGAGAGTCGTCTTGGCCGTCGATCAGAAACACAAGGAACAACATGCAGTCGATTGATGTGCCGCTCGGACCACGGAGCTACGTGATCCATATCGGCAACGCAGCCCCCGGCCAGCTTGCTCTGGCCATCGGAAGCTTAGCTCCGTCTCCCTCCAAGGCAATCGTTATTTACGATGCCGAAGTGAAGCTGATTGCAGAGAAGACGGCGAAGGAACTAGGATTCGAGCCTGCTAAGGTATGCATGATGGATGTTCCGAGTGGTGAAGAGAGCAAATCGATTCGCTATCTCGAATACCTCTGGAAGAATCTGCTTCAATTCGGGGTCGACCGGAAAGGGATCATCGTTGCGGTAGGCGGAGGGGTCATCGGAGATCTCGCAGGTTTTGCGGCTGCCACATGGAATCGGGGAATACGCTTTATCCAAGTACCCACTACGCTCTTAGCGATGGTCGATAGCAGTGTCGGTGGAAAAACGGGAATCAACTTGCCCGAAGCGAAAAATGTGATCGGCTCGTTCTGGCAACCATCCTTGGTTTGGGCCGATACCGCCAACCTCTCATCCCTCCCAACTCGCGAATTCCGTAGCGGTCTAGCTGAAGTGGTCAAATACGGGATCATCCTCGATGCAGGCTTCTTCGAATATCTGGAGAATCATGCAGATACAATCTTGGCCCGTGATGCAAGTGTGCTGACCGAAGTGATTCGCCGCTCCTGCCTCTTGAAAGCACAAGTCGTCGCCGAAGATGAGTGGGAAACGACCGGTCGCCGCGCGATACTCAATTACGGTCACACTTTTGGACATGCCATCGAATCGCTGACTGAATATGGAACGTTGCTCCACGGCGAAGCAGTCTCGATCGGAATGTCGATGGCAGGTCATCTCGCTGCGTCGCTTCAGCGATGGCCGGAGCACTCGCTCGATCGCCAAAATCAGTTGCTCGAACGATTCGGACTGCCAACACAGATCATGGCCGATATTCAAAAACATCTGACCGCAGATCTCATGATCCAAGCGATGATGCACGACAAGAAAAACACCTATGGCAAGCTCAACCTGATTCTGCCTAACCGTATCGGCGAGGTGCAAACGGTGTCCGACACACCGATCGATCTGGTGCGAAAGACCATCTCCGACCATCTTGCTCGATAAACGCTAACCTTGAAGAGCGATCATGCCTCGAACAAGGCACGAATGGGTTGCCCGCTCGAGATAGGCAAGGGACGGCCCTGGGTATCGAGAACTTCCGATGCAGGATCGATTCCGAGCGCCCAGTACAGCGTAGCTGCGATGTCTTCGGGGCCGACCGGATCTGCTGCGGGATAGGCTCCCTTGGCATCGCTTTGGCCAAAGATCTTTCCGCCGCGAACTCCTCCGCCTGCCATCATGACCGTGTAACAGTCGGGCCAATGTCCGCGCCCTTTTCCGTCCCGATCCCCAATTTGTGGTCCTCGACCGAATTCACCCATCCACAACACAAGCGTGTCTTGAAGCAGTCCGCGCGATTCCAAGTCGCTGATTAGGGTCGGTACTGTCTGATCGCTCATCGGCAGCAAGCGTTCTCTCAAGTCCTTGAAGTTCTCTTGATGAGTATCCCAACCCTCGCTTCCCTTCCCCCCGATCCCTTGAGAGAAATAAACCGTCACGAATCGCACCCCCGATTCGACCAGTTTTCTGGCTAAAAGGCACGACTGACCGTAAGTGGTACGCCCATACGCATCGCGCAGGGCCGAGTCTTCGCGACTCAAGTCCAACGCATCTCGAAGCCCTGTCGACGACAGGATCTGCAGCGCCTGCTCCTGCAGAGTATCCAATCCCTTCGCTTCCGCGCTCGTCTCGAGCAATCGGCGGTCTTCGTCGATGAGTTTCACCAGATCGCGGCGTCGCCCAAGTCGATCCATGTCTATGTCGGCAGGCAATTGCAACTCGGGGAGCGCGAAGTCGCTTGAGTTAGGATCGCCCTGGAAGAAGTAGGGATCGCATTGCTTGCCGAGAAAACTTGCATGCTGACCAGGTGAGATAGCCCCATCGCGCAGCACATGAGGATAGGCAACAAACGTGGGGACACCTGCTACCGGCTTCGAGAATTTGGCCACGGTGGAACCGTATGCCGGGTACAACTCGAGCGTATCGCGCAATCGAATATCGTCCGTCGGAGGTCGCTTTCCCGTCAGGGAGTAATAACACGCTGGATTATGGTTCTTCATGTCGTGATGGACCGAACGGACTTGAGCCCATCGATCCAACTGCGATCCCCAGCGAGGCAGATGCTCGCAGACTGGAACTCCGGCAATCGCGGATGAAATCGGCTTGAACTCTCCACGGATGCCATCTGGTGCATTCGGTTTCATATCGAACGTGTCGATGTGGCTCGGACCTCCATACTGATGGAGGAAGATCACACTCTTGGCGCGTGCGGGGAACTTCGACTGAGATTCCTCGCTGTGAGCCCGTCCAAGTTGGTTCGCGCTCCACAGGCCGGTCAAACCAAGGCCCCCGATCTTCAACGCTGCTCGGCGAGAATAGGTTGCATTCGCGGAGTAGATTCGATGACTTCTCATTGTCTCATCCTTTCTCATCGCAGAATCGCGAACTCCTTGCTGTTGATCAGGGCCCACAGAACATCTTCGAGGACGCGGCGTTCCGAGTACTGCTTGGCATTGGCGGCCTGTTGCACGGCGAGAAGGACTTCTTCGACATTTTTGGGGCGATCAGTGTTGACCTCGAGCATCGCAAGAACGGCGTCTCGTTCCCGCTGGCTAGGCTTGCGAGAGAGCGCGGCCAAGAACAGTTCCTCCACCTTCTCGGAAAACGCTGTCGGTGATTGCATCAAGCGACCGATGCGGTTGTCGGTTTGCGATATACGATCTCGCACTTCCTTGCCGTTGACGAGCGAAAGCGACTGGCCGAGCGATACCGCATTGGTCCGTTCACATTCGCACACGAGCAATCGATCCGGCTTTCCAAACGTCTTCAGAAATCCTTTCTTGACTGGGACGCCTGGCATTTCCATCGCACGTCGGATCGCCGGTGCTCCCTCCTCATAGCCAGATTGAACCTGTGGATGATAATCGCATGCGTCGCTGACCGCATCGAGCATGGTTTCGGCCGCAAGCCTTCGAGTCGGATAGGCTGCGAAATAAGGGATGCGGCTCAGTTCCTGAGCCCCGAGTTGGTCCGA
>CAYXFO010000091.1:0-12661 GCA_964464255.1 uncultured Pirellula sp. | reverse complement strand
ATCAAGGCCGATGACATGCCACGGTTTCGGCAGATGCATCGCGATTGCGATGCATTGCTGCTCGACAATATCCAAGAGTTCGCTGGAAAGCCGATCGCACAGGAAGAGATGCTTGCGACTCTCGACCATTTGATCTCCGAAGGGCGTTGCGTGGTCGCCACCGCCTCGGATCTGCCTCTCGGTTTGAGCGGACTAAACCGCTCGCTGCAAAGCCGCTTCAGCGCCGGACTCAGCATCTCGCTTTGCCCGCCAGGCAGACAAGCGCGTGAGCGACTCCTTTGGGAAATAGCCCAGGATGCAGCACTCGGCATAGAGCCCGGACAGATCCCACCCTTAGCGGATGCGTATGACGAAGATCCTACGGCCGTAGAGTTGAAGGGAGCCATCATTCGCTGGTCTCATCAATTGCGATTGAATCCAGCAGTGGCACAACGCCCAGAACAGGCGGTCGATCGATTGCTCGATGGTACCTATCCCCCGGCTGTTGATCCTCTGGATATAGCAAAAACGGTATGCAGAGAAGCCAATGTAACCCTGGAGCAGATGAAAGGGCCCTCGCGCAGATCAAGCATCGTGCGAGCCCGCGGATTGGCGATGTTCTTGATTCGCCAACTGACTTCGGAATCCTACGAGAGCATCGGTGCATTATTCTCCGACCGAGACCATACTACCGTGATGAACGCCTGCAAGAAAACGCAAGTCAAATTGGCTTCGGACACGGACCTCAGTCGCATTCATGATCGCATTCGACAAAAATTCCGCCGCACTCGTTAACCCACTTTCTACTATGTCTTTCACCACCCAGCGTTTACTGAAACCACTTGCTTTGCATTGTTTGTTTCTCGTCGCAGCGTTGATCCTACCGATCACAGCCCTTTGTCATGCGACAGAACCAGCACCGCAGGAATACGACCCTGCGCGGTTCGAAAAGACCGTTATCACCACCGGGTTGATCCAGCCGATGGAGATGGCGATCGCCGCCGATGGAACAATCTACTTGATTGAACTGGCCGGAAATGTCAAAGCGATCGACCCTAAGACTTCCAGGGTTCAGTCGATCGGAAAGCTCGCCGTCACCACCGAACAAGAGAATGGACTCATCGGAATCGCTCTGGACCCGAACTTTGAGACCAATCGTTGGGTGTATTTGCAATACTCCCCACCCGATTTTATCGGCCAGCACATCAGTCGCTTTCGCATCAAAGAGGATGGACAACTCGATCCAGGTAGCGAAGCTCTTATCTTGAAGTTTGAAGAACAACGCAAAGAGTGCTGCCACCATGCGGGCTCTATGGAGTTCGGCGCAGATGGCTGCTTGTATATCGGCACCGGAGACAACACCAACCCGTTCGGCGACTCGCAGGGCTTCGCGCCCATCGATGAGCGGGACGAACGGGGTGCGTTCAATGCGCTTCGCACCTCCGCCAATACCATGAGCCACAACGGAAAGATTCTTCGAATACGCCCACGTCCCGAGGGTGGATACGACATCCCTGATGGTAACCTTTTCTCAAAGGATGGCTCCCAAGGGCTACCGGAGATTTACGTGATGGGATGCCGAAACCCGTGGCGATTGAACATCGATCGCAAGACAGGATTCCTGTACTGGGGCGATGTAGGTCCAGATGCCGGTGGAGATGGACAGCGAGGCCCCCGGGGATATGACGAAGTGAATCAAGCACGCAGGGCTGGAAACTTCGGCTGGCCACTGTTCATCGGTAACAATCGCCCCTACCTGCGAGTCGACTTCACAAATGGCTCGATTGGAGAAACTTTCGACCCCTCCGGTCCTGTCAATTTCTCGAGATTCAACTCCGGCGCAAGGAATCTACCTCCCGCCGTCGGGGCGTGGATCTACTACCCGGGAGGTCCGTCGAAGGAGTTTCCAGCATTGGGTTCAGGGGGGCGAACTGCATGCGCCGGTCCCGTCTACGATTTCGATCCCAACAACCCCTCTGCGATCAAATTCCCTGCGAACTTCCACAGGACTCTCTTTATCTACGAATGGTCTCGCAGTTGGATCGTTGCTGTCCACTTGGACGCGGACTCGAACATCCAAAGCATGGAACGATTCATGCCCAACGAGACTTTCATTCGGCCAATCGATTTGCAGTTTGATAAAGATGGATCGCTTCTCGTCATCGAATATGGCGAGACCTGGGGCGTCAATCCCGATGCTCGCCTGGTACGAGTCGATTATCAAAGCGGCAATCGAAGTCCGAAAGCTCGAGTCTCGAGTTCCAATCGATTCGGTCGCGAACCCCTGGCTGTTCGCTTCTCAGCTTCCGAGTCTACAGACAAGGACCTTGAACCATTGACTTTTGTCTGGACCGCAACCGACGCAAGTGATGCCAACAAGAGACAACAACTCGGAGAGGGAAGCGACGTCGCATGGACATTTGATGTTCCAGGCATCTACAACGTGCAGGTCACCGCAACCGATCGGAGTGGCGCAACAGACACCGCAGTCGTCCCTGTCATCGTCGGGAACTCCATGCCCGAGATTCGATTCCTCTCGCCGCGCGATGGCGACTTCTATGACCCAAAACAAGGAGTTGCCTACCAGATCGCCGTCACCGATGCCGAAGATGGGTCCTCGGATGATGAAATTGTAGCAACCACCGATCTGGATTCGCTCGACCCATCCGCCCCAGACCGCGTTTTGGTCGAAGCGAAATTCTTGCACTCGCTCAACAACACTAACGATATAAACACCGTCGCCCCAGGCTTGAAATTGATGCGAAGTAGCGACTGTTTCAATTGCCATGCCCTCGACCGCGCGATCGTCGGTCCATCGTTTCTCGACGTGGCGAACAAATATCGCGATCAACCCGGTGCCTTGCAGCGATCCATAGAAAGAGTTCTCAAGGGATCGACCGGCGTCTGGGGCAAGGTAGCGATGCTGCCGCACAGCCAACACACCGAGGAACAAATAGCGTCCATGGTCGAATGGGTTTACGCGGCACAACCCGATCCGAGCAGTAAATCCAGCCGCGGCTTGAGCAACCATTTCTTGCTTCCGGACAAGCCAGAGTTTGCATCGTCTCTCGTGAGATTGACGGCAAATTACACGGACTTGGGCAGGGAGGGGATTCCGTCACTGACCGGTTCAACCACGATCCAATTACTACCTCGCATGCGCGAGGCTGAGAATGCCGATGCCATCCATCGCATGTCTGAGTTGGGATCGCACAATGCTAGCAACGGGAAATTCCTCGGTTCGATCGATCACGGGGCCTATGTCGTGTTCAAGGATGTTCCGATGGCACAGGTCGGATCTGCGACATTTCGAGTGACAAGTGCTGGCGCGGGAGGAGATATAGTGGTGCGTGCTGGCTCATTGGAGGGAAGGGAGTTGGGGCGAATCAAGGTGGAAGTAAACGGTTCCTGGGACGCCTGGTATGAACGAACTGCGGAACTGGCTCGCAGTTCAGAGCGTTGCGATCTCTATTTCGAGGCCGTGAATCCCACAAACCGGAGCGCATTGATGAACATCGACTGGATTCGGTTGGACCCATAAACGTCAAACTTTGTCTCAATCGCACAATCCAAAGATCCGATACAACAATCTATGTGTGGGCCGTGCGGACTCGTTTGTGAGTTTCGTGCGGGAATCAGCGACAAGTTCAGGATGGAACCGAACGATGAATGCCAGCAAAACGAACTCAGGTTTTTGGATCCTTGCAGCAACCGCTCTCTTCGGTCTGTCGTTCAGCACAGGATGCCAAGTTCAAGTGGCTGGCCAGACTCTCCCGAGCCCATACTACTTGATGGACGATGTGCAGTACTTCCCTGCTGGCTCGGAAAACAAGCTTGCTAATGAAACCGCTGCTCTGAAGGCTGAGCGAGAAGAAGCTCGTGCCGCAGCATCTGGACTGCGTCGCTAGACTCGCAAAGCAAAATCATAACAACTAGATGCGCCGAAGTCGCGAAGCATCTATTTCGGTTTTTGTTGACCTGGCGGGGGCTCGTTGGGTTGTTTCGATGGGTCATCTTCTCGGCCCGGCGGAGAAGTCGACTCCACCTCGATCCCGCGAAGCCCGAGCTTTGCCACTCCGAAACCTCGGCTGTATTTGGGATCGATGATCTCCTTGGGAATCTCGACGGATTGGAAGAACGAGGTCTGAGGTCGTTCGCTCATGGCGATATGGGCCTGCAGCGTGAGTGAGTTTAATGTCATGGGAAGTCCGGTGGAAGTTCCTGTTTGCCAGATGACTGTCTTGTCTTTTTGAATGACCAATGTTGAAAAATGGGGGGTGAATTGCACGTTGAAGGTTTGTCCTCCAGGCCCCCGTTCCTGGTATGTTTCCGATCGTCGTTCACCGACGCCCATTGTGGCGATCATTTGAATTGACGCGTTAGGATCGTAGACCCAACCGTTGGCTTTGATCTTATCGATCAGCCATTGCTGAACCGTTGATGGGTCGTTTACCGACTCCATTTTGATCCCGACGCGAACTCCTTCTTTCAGGATCATCAAGGATTTCTTATCGATAGCCTTAGTGATTTCATCCACCTTTGGACCTGGTAATTTGACCGCTCCGATGGCGATCGAACCTCTGGCGGAATCCGGACGTGCGACGTAGAAAAGCAAGCCGTTGAGAACCTGATTCACCATGGGATTCCTATTGATGAACCCGTCATAGCCATCGATCCGGTAGCTCCATACCGGCAGTTGCAAGGACAAACGGTAGAGGACTCGTTCCGAGCTTCCTTCCGCCAGCAACAGGTCATCGTCTACCCATTCTATGCGGGAGCTAAATGGCGATCCGATTAGGGGCGCTTCATAAGCCTGTGGTTCTTGAGAGCCGGAGCCAAGATCCCATACGAAAACATTTTGTTCGGTGAGTGCGGCTAGTTTTGTCCCTGCTGGATTGATGCTGGCGCCGGCCACGTTTCTCGCTTTCACGGGTAAAACGTACAACAATTCACCGCTTACCGCATCGAGTAAGGAGACTTTCCCGTCTTCAGATAAGACGATTGTTTTTCGGTCAGGACTGAGGAAGATTTTGGCGTCGAAGAAACTGGAAGGCTTGAAGGAATATGCGATCTGCTTGGTATTGGTATTCCAGGCGACGTAGGTTGCAGACCCGGTCTTTGCTAGAACGATGTCCTGGTTGATCAGTTTGACGTAGGGTTCCCGCGAGACGAATGGGGAAACCTCGACACCCCATCTAGCGATCGGCTCATCTTCGGCGTTACCCGGTTTGAGGCTCCAAAGGGTGATCCAATTGCGGTCGGGCTGGCCACTTGCACGAGCAAACCCCTCTTGGTGGATCGAGACCAGACGTTTTGTTCGAGGATCGTAATCGGTGATCATGTCGTCGGGAGTAATAGCGACCGATCCCAAGACCTTTCGTTGCTTGAGCGACACCCAATAGGCTTCGCTCTGAAAGGGGGTAGCGCCGTTTGCAAAGTTGTTTTCGCGAGCGGTCACTAGAACGAGTTGTTCGGGACCTCCAACCGGAATGACGGCAACCAGTTCCTGGTTCTCCCGTGTGAAGTAGAACCCGCAACCAGACTGCTCAAAATTCTCGAAGTAACTCGGCATGGCTCCCACCGGGCCAAGTTTCCCTTCATTGCCGAATGCCGAGATGCTGATATTCGATACGGAGCCATAATCCTCGAGTTCCGGCAAATTGGGTGTCGGACTCGGGACCTTTCCTTTCTTGATGTTCTCTTCTAACTGTTTGCGGAATTTTTTGAGATACGCCTTATCTTTTTCCCCGAGGCTTTCGACCGCTACCTCGATCTCCGTTTCATCGATCTTCATCAGTACGATCTTGTCGCCTGAAAAATTCCGGAGTGCGGCCTCAATTTTGGAATTGCCGTTGCTACTCGTCCATACACGGGCGAAATCGATTGCGTCCACCTCGCATGCCTTCCGAATTTGCTTTCGCTCGAATACTTCCTTCAGGGTCGTATTCCCGAACTCGAATTCAACTCCATATCGATCTTTGTCTCGCGCGAGGACAACACCTGGCCGCAAATCACCCAGGTGCATGACCTTGACGGATTCTCCTTGCTCCAATGGGAGTTGGCCGTGAGCAACTCGAGAAACAGCAACGCTCGAGGCTAAGGCGAGGAGGACGCAATGGACAAGAAGAATCGAACGCAGCAAATGACAAGACGAGACTGGTGACATGTGGGAGGTTCGCAAACAGGGTTTCGGAAAGCGTAGCAATACCCAGTAGTCTAAGAAGTGCTGACTGAAAATCAACTTTGGCAGCGAACTTACGCAGATCTCCAGCGCCTGGGACCGAACGTGTCCTTCGGTCTGTCGAATAAGAGGTTATCGCCCGATAACTTGTCGGATTGAGCGGGTCGGTTTGAGCGGGAAATCCAGGAGGGAAACATGGCTAAGTTTTACGTTGAAAGCGGTTCTTTTCGCGGGATTGTCGATAGCGACAACGCTGAGACCGCAGCGGTTTGGGTGATTCACCGGGTCATGCAGCCACCCAGAAGCCAGGAGCAGAGCGATGCTGATGGCTTGTTTCGACTCCAGGATGATATCCGAGTGAGCGAGAGGGGGTTTGGTCGTTCCAAGGCAAAGCGCATTGAAACCCGGGACGCCTTCTCGAATTGGGTGCGAACGAAGATCTCTAACGGACAATCCCGAATGCGAACTTGGTTACCTCCTGGAGCGTCTCACCCGGCTTGAGCAGCGTCGAGGGAAAGCTCGGTTGGTTAGGTGCATCGGGATAATGCTGCGTCTCCAAGCAAAAGGCCTCGTGCGTTTTGTAATTTGCGTTACCCGGGTTTCCTTGCAAGAAATTGCCTGTGTAAAGCTGCACGCCGGGTTGAGTTGTCTGGATCTCCATAGACCGACCCGAGGCTGGATCGACGACGAAGGCTGCGCGGCGGAGTTGCCCTGCCTTGCCTCGTACGACATAGCAGTGGTCATAGCCATTGGTGGCTTTCAGTTCCGCGATGCGTTCTCCGATCTTGTGAGGCTTCGTGAAATCGAGAGGTGTTCCTGCGACATTGGTAAGTTGCCCAGTCGGAATCATCGTGTCATCCACAGACAGGAACTGATCGGCATCGATGGTTAGCTCATGGTTGTAAATCGTGCCGCTTCCCGGTCCACCCAGATTGAAATATGCGTGGTTGGTGAGATTCACGACTGTCGGCTTGTCGGTAGTCGCCTTCAGGGTGAGGGTCAACGTATTGCTATTGTCCCAGACATAGTCGGCGACGGTTGTCAATTTGCCTGGATAGCCCTCATCCCCGTCGGGACTCACGAGGGTGAAGCGAAGTCCGACGCTCGCATCTCCTTTGAGTTCTTCGACTCCCCACATCTTCTTGTCAAAGCCGACTTCTCCACCGTGCAGATGGTTCGGTCCGTTGTTGATCGCAAGGGAGTACGTCTTTCCGTCGATCGTGAACTTACCCTTGGCGATTCGATTGCAGAAGCGACCCACGGTCGCTCCGAAATACGGGTGCCGTTGCAGATACCCATCGATGGAGTCGAATCCGGCGGTAACGTTCACTCTCTTGCCAGCTCGATCGGGGGTGTTGATCGAAACGATGATCGCACCGTAATCGATCATCTGCACCGAGTTCCCTTCGGCATTGGTCAGGGTGTAGAGAGTGACGGCAGCACCGTCAGCCATACCGAAGGGTTTCTTTTCAATGGATAGCATAGATCGAGGCGAATCCCACGCAAAAAGAGGAGCGGAACAAAGAATCATCCAAAGTAGAAAAAAACGGACAGTGCAATACTCGCTACATGGGAACTTGATCAGCTTCATCGTCGTTGTCCAGAGATGGATGGTCAGGGAAAGGAGGGAACTACTTGGCCTCGGCCGGTTCAACGCGACCGAATAGGTGTCCGCCGACATTGTCGTGCTTCCACGTACCAGCATACTTGCGTTCATGGAATACGACACGAGCTGAAAAGGTCCCGAGGCCGGGAATAGTGATAGAATCGAGAACAATCATGGGAGTGCGACCGACCCATTCGATGTTCACGAAGACGGGAACGGTGAGATCTTTGTCGCCGTATTTGATCCGGGTGGTGATCTCCCATAGCTTCTCTTCGCCAGCAACCTTTTTTGCGCTTTTGATCTCGTAGCGTTCTTCTTCGAGTTTGTTCAAGGGTTGACCGTCGACGGTAAACACGCCGGTCAGTACAGCGTTGGAGAGGTACTTCTCAAATTCCGCGATTGGCGGCGATGCGGCAGCATTGGATTTGGCAGGTTCCTGCGCGTTGACGTCCGGTTTGAACGCGACAATCGCACCGACGAGAAGGAGTGAACCTGCAAGAAAAAGAATGCGGTGGGTTTTCATGTCGATTACCTGCATCGCGCTATTGAGTTAGAAGGGTTGGTGAAGCTGGGACTACATGTTACGCAGGAATTCGACGGAGTTGCGAAATTCCTCGACGGGGTTGGGTGCCATGTCCCGTTCTACAACAAAGTACCCGCGATAGGCTCGCTCCTCAAGCGTTGCGATAATATTTGGGAACTCTGCCAATCCATAACCGAGCGGAACTTGGGTCCCACGCCCGCGAGCCCGGTCGGGAACTCCATCCTTGGCGTGCACCAGCATCACATGTTTAGCCACTTTGGACAGGCTATCCAGATCGAAACCGTGGACGAGAAGATTCCCCGGGTTCAGGGTGATTCCGACCGAACCCTCGGGGAGCGAGTCGATCAGGTCACCCATTTGTTGCAGGGGCTCGCTGCCGGTCTCGCAGGCCAGGAAAGCACCCACACGTTGCGAATAGACTCCCAAATCGGCTAGGACGCTTTTCAAGACTTCGCGTGTTGGGTGGTTAGGATCGGGGTCGATCGAGCCGACGTGATTGACAACAACATTCGCGCCCAGTTCGTAGGCCATTTTCATGGCCCGTTTTGTACCCTCGATGCGGCGGTCCAATTCCTCGGTCACTTCGTACCCACGCCGCGTAGCATACTTAACCGCTGCAACTCGCAAATTGAGATCTTCCAGCATTTTTCGAACTTGTCGGAGTCCCGTGCCGACAAGATCTTCAGGGCGAAGCTCTGTTCGGGCATCAATCTCTACCGCCTCGACCCCAAGTCTCGCCGCTACATGCAAAGCTTGTTTCAAAGGAAGCCTCAACCCGGCCAACTGGATGCCGATTCGAATTCCAGGCAAATCAACCTCCGAAAACCAATGATTAAGAATTCTCACCGACGCACGTTTTCGACACGCTGCCTCTGCGTCGCGTTGAGCATTGTAACAGCGGTAACGGTGGAGTCCACGCGTGCTGATGATGGCGTTGGCTTGTCCACGATCGCCAAATGGGACTTCGGCACCGAGGAGGATATGCAGGCGGATCGTTGGCCGGACGGATGGACAAGACTCAAGGATAACAAGCACCCCGGTTTCATCCCGATCCAAATCGATAGAAAATCGGCGTTGGGGTTGGACAGCATCGAAGCTGACAGAACTCGGCGTTTATTGGCAAAACTGTACTTGGCTTGGCAAACCCAACGATCCCCGTGGGAAATCATCCCCGAAACGATTCCAGCTCCGGTTGAAAAATTCGTCGAACAAACTTTGGTTGATCCCTATCTGCGGGTGGATATGGATGGCAGTTCCGCCGAAGTTTACTCGCCCAAAATCCCGGTCGATGATGCTTCGCTTTACGGATTGCAGTTGGATGCCAAATGCGACACCGAAGATTTTGCAGCGAAAGCTCGGCTTCGATTCTTCGACCGCTCCGGTAAGCTTATTTTTCAAACGGAAACGACAAGAGTTCCGGTAGACTCCAATTGGCAAACGCTTCGAACCCCAGGCGACTACGATGCGCCCGATGGTGTCGCGGCGATCCAAGCAGCGCTCATCATCGAGCCTCGAACGGCCAAGGCGACCCATGCGGTTATCGGGTTCGATCGCATCCGGATTGTTCAAATGCCCAAGATCCGACTTATGTTGGATCGCACCAGTCAACTGTACCGACCGAAGGAAACGGTCAACGTTCAATTGTTTGCTTCCGGCTTGCGCAAAGGGACAACGCGTGTTGAGTTGATTCTGTACGATCACGAGGGGGTCGCTATCGCCAATGAATCCCGTGAACTGAACCACGCGCAAAATGTCCTAACCTCCACATCATCGAACCCATTCGCTTCTCATTGGGAAGGCTATTGCGATTGGAAACTCAATAATCTTCAGCCAGGCTACTATGAAATCGTCACGCAGTTGAAGCGAAGCAATGCCGGTTTCTTTCAGAACCGTGAGAACTTCGCAGTGGTGCCTTTACCACAGAACTCAGCGCTCGATCCTCGCTTTGGATGGACGCTGGATAATCGTGTTAATGGCTGGAGTCTCGACCAGCTCACAGCGTTGATTCGCGAGGGTGGAACAGGTTGCATTAAAATTCCCATCTGGTTTGACGCCAATGCGCCGCTTCAACAGGACAAGATGTGCGAAACAGTCGATCGGATTCAAGCTCTGGGGATTCGCTGCGTAGGGATCATTCAACCACTCGCCGCTCAAACGAATGGTGATAAAACACAGGATTCAGAGCTTGCTCAAGGGACCGCACTCGAAGACCCCAACATGTGGCAACCACAGCTCGAGCCCGTTTTTCGAGCCATGTGTATGCGGCTGGTGGATTTTCAGGTTGGAACCGATCAGGACACGCAGTATGGTAGCAACCCCCGCTACGAGGAGATGCTCGCTTGGATCAAAAAAATCCTGCGAAGGTATGGCACCGAACCTACCATGACCCTGGCAAAAAATCCTTGGCTGCATTTTTCCAACACCACTTTGGTGGATCGTTGGCAATGGTCCATCGACGAAACCATCGCTGAGAGCGAATGGTCGCAGGCGATTATCGATCCCAACAGCCGTTACCCCGACTGGACCTGCATCACACCTATCGCGGCCAATGTGTATTCTTTGTCGACGCGCACCAAGGATCTAGCGGCTCGCATGATCGCTTCGATACGTCCCGTAAACGGAAAGATGTCGACCGCGTGGATCAGTGAGCCGTTCGCCGACGAAGTCGGGTTTCTCGGTACCAACGGATCCCCGCGCGAAATGTTCCTTCCCTATCGAACGATTTTGGAGGCCATCAAAAGGAAGGATTATATCGGCGAGATGTCGATGGACGGAGGCAGCCGAAATGCATTGCTCGCTTCCGACTCGGATAGCTGCTTGGTTGTTTGGTCGTCTTCGCCAGTCACCGAGCAATTCTTTTTCGGCGATCAGGTGGACGCGATCGATGTCTGGGGCCGGAAAGTAGACATCGAAAAAACCGACACGCAATTCGGTCCGGAACACCGCATTCAGTTGGACAAATGGCCCGTCATCATCCGCGGTGTTGACGCAAAAATCGCGATGTGGCGCATGGGTGTCACCATGGACCAGCAGCGATTGGATTCTCTCATCGGTCTGCCTCAGCGGCTCAACGTGCGGTTTAACAATCCATTCTCATTTCCAGTTTCTGGACGCATCGATCTGGTCGCTCCTGGTGTCTTCGCGAACGACATGGAATCCGCAACTTTTGATGTTGGGGCGTCAGCCGAGGTTTCGGTTCCCATCGATGTGCTGGTTCGTCCGGATGCCACATCGCAGGATAGCCCCGTTCGTATTGTCGTGTCGCTCAATACATCTCCACCCAAAAGATTCTCCATATCGAAAACCCTTCGTATCGGGAACGACGATGTCGAGTTCGAAACCGCATACCGTATCAGCGACAGCGATGAATTGTGGCTCGACATCGATGCGATCAACCATACCGACAAGCCCACAAGCTTCGATTGTCAGCTCTTCATTCCGGATCGAAGGAACGAACGCATTCAAATAGCTTCCGTCGAAACGAGGAAAACCCGTACCGTGGTTCTCCCGAAGGCGAATGAATTGGTATACAAAACACTCTGGCTCCGATGCGTGCAGTTGGGGACTCGACGCATCCTCAACTACCGCATCGTCATTGAGCCTGAAGCAGCCAGTCCATCAGCGGCGGGTGGCGAAGAGGAATCACCATGACGAACCGACGGAGTTTGGAACACGTGCTCGACGTCCTCGAGCAGATCGCACCCCTCGCGTTAGCCGAAACATGGGATAACGTTGGCCTTCTCGCTGGCGATCGGGCCGATGAAATCGGTCGGATTATGACCTGCTTGACCTTCACCCATACGACTCTTGAAGAAGCGATCGACTCGCGAGCAAACCTCGTCGTCGTCCATCACCCGATCCCCTTCAAGCCGATTTCTCGCGTTTCCGGGGATACTATTACGGGAGGACTCTTGCTCCGCGCCATCCGCTCGGGCATCGCGATCTACTCGATGCACACTGCTTGGGATAACGCAAACCAAGGTATCAATCGACAGTGGGCCGCTGCCCTTGGGCTCAACGACCCAGTCCCCCTAATCCCGTCACCTATTCCTGCTTTAAAAGAGATGAACCTCGGGACGGGAATCAGCGGCACCCTAGCTCCTCCGCAAACCGTAGCGGATATTCAAGCTACCATTTCATCTTTTCTTCCTTCTGCATCGGTCCGCGCCACGCACCCGTCGCATCGACCGATCACCAAACTCGGGATCGTCTGCGGAAGTGGTGGCAGCATGGTTGCCGTCGCTGCCGAACGGGGCTGCGATGGATTCCTGACTGGTGAAGCTACCTACAATCAATGCCTCGAAAGCGAAGCTCTCGGTGTGGCTATGATCATGACCGGTCACCATGCAAG
>CAYXFO010000090.1:0-12685 GCA_964464255.1 uncultured Pirellula sp. | reverse complement strand
GCTAATACGTGCCAAGCTAATACGTGCCACCCACGTATTGTTTTGCTAGCAGACAACCTACCGGGGGGTACTAGTTGGCATGCGACGCATGTTGGTGCGTGGGTTGCGCAAGCCCGACGGGATGTCATTGTGACTGCCGTGGCACAACGAGCCACGGTCTGCACTTCGCTCGCGGTGGAAAATGCCTGAGGGGCTGACACAACAATAGCGAGCGGCTCGCTGCAGAGACTGGGTAGCAGACAAAACGGATCTCGGCATATTTCTCGCGTACTATTACTCGGGCGAGGCAAAGATCCGGCGCACCGCCCGCTGGCCGCGACGCCACCGGTGCTGATGTGCCATCGCATCCTGAGCCAGACTGTCCGGCAAACCGGCAGCACTCCCCTGGTAGTATTTTTTGAATTTCCACACCAAGTCAATCCACATCGATCCATCAATCCCCAACCGCTTCAGGATCGGCTTCACCTGCGGTGTCGCCTCCACGTTACCCAGACTCGGCCGATGGCTGCCGGTCCACTTCAGTAGAGCCAAGTAATCCGCAAGCGACATCGACAAGAACCCCTTGTCGCTCGCCCGGACCGGCGTAGAACTCACCTGCGGACCGGGGACGCCTCGCTCATCGAGCGTCAACGGAGCCAACCATGCATCCCTCAAGATCGATGCTCCTCGGCGTCCTTGCTTGGCTTTCGCTCGTCGCTCACGCAGTTGATCGGGTGTCGACGTTCGCCGGATCCGGCCCGCTTCCTCTGTAGACAGCACGACTGTTTCTGCAGCCATAGAAGCGATCTTCTTCCCTTGCATCCCCTCGATCCGATCAAATGCGGAAGTGTGTTGCGATTCCTCTGGTGTCATCGCCATGGCGGCCCGAATCGGGTTCAAATCGACATACATGCTGCAAGCCAACAATCCCGCCTCGTCCCGGATCGCCTGGGCCTTGAACCTCCCTTCCCAGAATCGCCCCGTGCACTCGTCTTCCCGGTTCGCCAACCGCGCGATCGGTTCGGCCAACGCACGCATAAACCAAGAGGGATTACTAAGCCGTTCACGGATCTCCGCGATCCGTCCGCCATCGCGAACCATCGCATCGATCTGGCTTTGGGTTGGCTGACCCAAGAACTCATCAACCCGTTGGCCAGGAAACAGACTTAGCCATTGTCAAATAAGTGGGTGGCACGTATTTTAGAGAGCCGGAGATTTTTTGGGGACTAAATTGAAGGCTCGCTAGCCTAGATCGAGAGGTGCGAGCCAGAGGGAGCGAAGTGCGCTCCAAGGCAAGTCGACAAGCGGAGAGCCATCGCAGTAGATTTCAACCCGATCTTCTTGTGTGACAGTTCCGACGCGGTAATACGGGATGTCTGACATCGATGCCTCGAACTCCTTGACGCATGCGTCGGGAACTTCGCAAATCAAGCGGCTGTTGGACTCCGAAAAAAGGAGCGTCCCCGCATCCACAAAACTTTGCTCGCGAAGCTGGCTTACGTCTAATCGAAGACCCAACTCGCCAGCGAAAGCCATCTCAGCAAACGCGACTGCTAATCCACCCTCGCTCGCATCGTGACAGGATTGGATCCAACCTCGTTGGATGGCCGCATGGACCCGTTCGTAGATTCGCATCGCCAACGGAGCATCGACCTTGGGTACCAGCCCTCCCTTGAGTCCCAGCACCAAGGCTGCATGCGATCCCCCCAGTTCGTTGCGGGTGACCCCCAAAACATAGATCGCGTTGCCGGGCTTCTTTAGATCCATGGTCACCGCATGTGCCACATCGTCGATCTGGCCCATGGCGCTGATCAGCAACGAACATGGGATCGCAATCGTTTGCCTCTCTCCATGGTTATCGATCCAAGTGAATTCATTGTTGAGACTGTCCTTGCCGCTGATAAACGGAGTGTTCCATGCGATAGCAAGATCCGAGCACGCGATGGCTGCACGCACTAAGGAACCGAGGGTCTCAGGTCGATCGGTGTTTCCCCAGCAGAAGTTGTCGAGAATCGCGATGCGATCCGGGCGAGCACCCACCGCAACGGCATTGCGGACCGCTTCGTCGATGGCGCTGGTCGCCATGTGATACGGATCGATATCGCCAAAGCGCGGATTCATGCCGCATGCCAACACCAAACCTCGCGACGATGTCAGCTTGGGTCGAACGACCGCTGCATCGCTCGGGCCATTGCAGGACGGACCGACGAGCGGTTTGATAACGCTTCCTCCTTGAACTTCATGATCGTATTGCCGAATGATCCAATGCTTACTCGCAACCGTGGGATGGGCCAGTATCTTTTGGAGTGTCGATTCGATCTCTTTGCGTCCCAAACCATCGAGCGAGCACTCGTGCTCTTCAATCGGCTCATAGACAGCCTTGCGAATGACCGGAGGCCGACCTCCGTGCAGAAATTCCATATCGAGGAGACCGACTTGCGTGTCTTGGTACATCAATCGCAGTCGACCGGTCGGAACGAATTGACCGATCACAGCTAGTTCCACATCTTCCTTCTTACATATCGCAGCGAGTCGCTCCAGATTCACTGGCGGCACCGCCAGAACCATCCGTTCCTGAGCTTCGCTGATCCAGATCTCGGTATAACTCAATCCGCTGTACTTGAGAGGAGCGCGATCGAGCCAAACTTCGGCTCCCAGATGCTCACCCATTTCCCCGACTGCACTGCTAAAGCCGCCAGCTCCGCAATCGGTAATCGCATGATAAAGCCCTTCATCGCGAGCCTGCATCACCACGTCGAGCACCATCTTTTCAGTGATCGCATTGCCGATCTGCACCGAGCCTCCGGAGATCGATTCGCTTTCATGGGTCAGCTCAACGCTGCTAAAGGTCGCCCCATGGATTCCATCGCGCCCCGTTCGACCTCCGATGGCTACGATCCAGTCTCCGGCCTGCGGTGCTTTGTCGACCTTGTCAACTGGCAACAAGCCTGCATTGCCGCAATAGACAAGCGGATTGCCGAGATAGCGGTCATCGAAATAGACCGCTCCGTTCACGGTCGGTATACCCATGCGATTGCCATAGTCTCGAACCCCGGCCACGACACCGGTCATCACTCTTCGAGGATGGAGCACTCCGGGTGGAAGTTTCTCGGGAGCGTAGTTTGGGGATGCAAAGCAGAAGACGTCGGTGCTGCAAATCGGCTTGGCTCCAAGGCCGGTTCCGAGCGGATCGCGAATAACGCCACCTAAGCCCGTGTTTGCCCCACCATACGGTTCGATTGCCGATGGATGGTTGTGTGTCTCGACCTTGAACACGACATGGTGATCGTTATCGAATTGAACGACCCCTGCATTGTCCTTGAACACGCTGACGCACCAATCGTTGTCGCCGAGACGCTCGCGGATGACTTTGGTCGCGGCAAAGATGGTTTCCTTGAGCATGCTCTTGAAGTGCCGCACTCCTTGTTCGTCGCGGTATTCAATGCGACCGCCGAGTGTCTTGTGGCTGCAGTGTTCGCTCCAGGTTTGCGCGATGGTCTCCAACTCAATATCCGTCGGCTCGCGTCCGAGATCTTGATAATGCTTTTGTACTGTCTGCATCTCAGCGATGGAAAGATACAGTTGGCCCGACTTGGACAGTTGCATCAATTGCACATCGTCGAGATGCCGTATGGGGACCTGGACGAGTTGAAGGTGATACTCTGAGCCGAGGGTCAAGCGATCCAACGACAAAGGCCCAACGACCACCTGCTCGATTGAATCATTGGCGAGGATCTTTTTGCTTAATCGATCGATGACTGTCGGATCGATGGTGCCGGATTTCGCGTGGTCGATCCAGTACTTGCGGAACGTTCGAACCTCATCGACGCTGTAATTCATGTTGCGCAGCATAGCGAGGGTGCTCTGCGCGACAGGGTCCATCACCCCCGGCTTGAACAATACATGGATCAACGTTCCTTTTCCGAGTCCCACGGACTGCGGGTCGCTCCACTTGGCATCCCCGACGGTTGCGGTCGTCGAATGCTGGGCGATGGGATCGGCTAGATAGCTGGTTGCGATTTCATGAACGACTTTATCGTTCAAATCCCCTTGCAACAGAAAGCCGTGGATGCCGAGGATATGAAGCTCAACTGCGATTCCTAATTCACGCGCGGAGGATGCCGCATCGGTGCCCAGTGCGTCGGGTTGTCCATCAGCCGACCGAATGTCTACTTGCCACAGCTTCACGGATTGCCTTCCCAGTTCTCAATAGTTGCTCGACTCGGTCGAAATCCCCACTCTCGAGGGCCTCGATCCATGTGTCGCAGATTGTGGCAAACTTCTTGAGAGCCTGTAAGGCAGGGCCGTGGTTTTCTTCGAGGATCTGTCGCCACAATTGCGGATTGCTGCTGGCGATGCGGGTGGAATCCATCCATCCTTTGCCGACGAAGGGAATCAATTCATCCGGTGTAGAAATCGCTAGGGCCGAGGCCACCATGTGAGGCAAATGACTGGAGATCGCGAGAGCAGCGTCATGTTCGACCGGTGCCAACTGGCATGTTCGAGAACCGAGGGACTCCCAGAAATCGATCGTTCGAGCCACCAAGTGCGGATCGGTCTGCTCCGAGGGAGTGATAACGACCAAGGCTCCCTCGAGCAACGTGCCCACCGCATGCTCTACACCGCTGTGATGACCGCCCGCGATAGGATGGCTCCCCACGAACTGAGAATCGGACAGCCGACCAGAAGCGGCCCGTACGATGCTCTGCTTGGTACTCCCGACATCGGTCAGGATGGCATCAGGTGCAGCCACTCCCGCGGCTTGCTCCAGCGAATCGACAATCGACTTGACCGGCACGCATGCGATCACGAGCTCCGCGTCTTTGGCTCCCTCCAAGATGTCGTCGGTCGCTACGTCGATCGCACCGCGACGCAAGGCTGCCTCCAATCGGGACTTGGTCCTTCCGACCCCGACCACTTCTTGGGCCAATCGTCGGCGATGCAATGCCAGTCCTATCGAGCCACCCAACAACCCGACGCCGATGATACACACACGTTGCCAAACCATGAAAACTCTATCAGTATCCAATCCAACAGGTGGGGCGGGCGTTATCGATCCATCGCTGACTGACGAGATCGTTCACGAGAATATCTTAGCTTGCCGATTCCGTTTTGCGTATCGGCCCGGCCAATTCTCGCGATCTTTGGGCCGCAGCAAATACCGCATCCATAACCGCGCCGCGGAATCCCCGTTCCTCGAGCACTCGCAAGGCCGCGATCGTAGTGCCGGCCGGACTGGTCACCTGCTCCCGAAGAATCGCAGGGTGGACTCCGGTTTCCTGCACCATGGCCGCAGCCCCAAGAACCGTTTGGGCCGCCAATTGCAACGCCACATCGCGGGGCAAACCCGCCATCACCCCACCGTCGCTCATCGCCTCGATCATCATCAGTACATACGCTGGCCCGGAACCGGAAACCCCCGTCACAGCATGCAGGTGATCCTCCTGAACATGCACGACACTCCCAATCGATTGAAAAACTCGATCGCACCAAGCTCGATCGGCTTCCTCCGCCCCATGGGCAAACGCGATTCCGCTCGCGCCGTGAAGACTTTGAGCCGCGATGTTGGGCATGACTCTCGCGATCCGCTCCGTGCGCAGCCAATGAGTCAGCTTCTGCATCGGAATACCAGCCGCAATCGAAACCAAAAAATGATGCGGACGCACATGCGTTCCTAAACTCGATGCGATCGACTCGAGTACCTGCGGTTTCACCGCCAGCACTACCCTCTCACAGCGGTCGAGCAAGCGAGATGCCTCAGATTCGATCCCCGCAGTAGGAAATTTGCTCCTAAGCTTGGCGACTTGATTCGCGTCCGGTTCACAAAACAGCAAACTCGACTCATCGATCCAACCCGCCTTGCAGACTCCTTGTGCGATCGCGGTCGCCATCTGCCCGCCACCTAATAAACCCAACGCAATCGTGGTCATGGACTATCTCCTTGTGCTCTGAAGCTAACGCCAAAGCGGCTAACCAAGTCTCGGATAGAGATCAGTTTAGCTGTCGGTTTGTTTCCCGGGAGGAGACATGCCGGGAATCCGAAAACTCGCAGCCGTTTCCGCGAAGTTCCGCAACTGCTGTGCCACCCATTCCGGTCCTCGCTGCAGTTCCCTGGCCATGATCTCCGCCACCCTCGGGGCCATCGACTCCGCGATCGCTACATCGAGGAACAACCAACGCGTCCGTCGAGCCAGAACATCTTCGACTGTTCGAGCCATTTCGTTGCGAACGCAATTCAATACCACGTTTGTTTCCGACTCCCGAGTATGAACAAGTCGATGCGCCGAAGTTTCTTGATAGGAATCGAGGGGGGATTCATTGCCGATTGTCCCTCGAAGGAGAGAGAGGTTTGCCGTGCCGCAGGGAGACGCGCTGAGCTGTCGCAAAGCGACGCATCGATCCACACAGTCCTGCGCCATCTTGCGAGCCGTCGTCCATTTGCCACCCGTGATTGTGATCAAGCCAGAGTCTGAGATGTCGATGGTGTGGTCGCGAGAAATAGAAGATGTCTTTCCCTTGGCACGCTTGGGCCGGACCAGCGGACGAATACCGGTGAAGACGCTTTTCACATCCCTACGGGAGGGAGGATTCACCAAGTAATCGCTGCAGGTGCGCAGCAAGAAATCGATCTCCTCGTCGAGGGGGCGAGGTTCGATCGGGGCATCGGGAATAGGAGTATCGGTGGTCCCCACCACAATACGGTCATGCCACGGAATCAAAAACAGAACACGGCCATCGCTGGTTTTGGGAACAATGATTGCCGTATCACCGGGCAGGAATGACCGCGGCAGTACGACATGGACTCCCTGACTGGCAGCAACCATCGGCTCGCAATCATGTTGATCGAGTTGTCGAACACCATCGCAAAATGGACCGGCCGCATTGACGATGCAACGGGCGGTGACCTCGATCGCCTGATCGGTTTCCAAGTCGACGAAGCGGAGACCCGAGATGTTTCCGGAGGTGTCTTTGACGATTCGATCTACATTCGCGTAATTGATTGCGACCGCACCGAGCGAACATGCGGTTCGAAGGATATCGATCAGCAGTCGCGTGTCATCGAATTGCCCATCGCTGTAGAGAACTCCCCACCGCGCCCGATCCGGTTTCAAGGTAGAGACGCGCTGGATGCACTCCTTGCCCCGCATGCCATGGCTGCGACGATAATCGCTCTTGCCAGCGAGCAGATCGTACACCCAGAATCCGAGGCGATACCACGCAAACTCAAACCAACTGCGGCATGGAACCACAAACGATCGCTCGTGCACCACGTGCGGAGCATTGCGAGCCAACCGTCCTCGCTCGCGCAATGCATCGCGGACCAGGGAAATATTTCCTTGCGCGAGATAGCGGACTCCGCCGTGTACTAACTTCGTGGAGCGACTGGAGGTTCCTTTGCCGAAATCGCTTCGTTCCAAAAGGAGTACGCTCAGGCCGCGGCTCGCAGCATCCAGTGCGATACTCGCGCCTGTTGCACCGCCACCGATGACTGCAATATCCCAGGGCTCGCGTCTCTGGGTTGCAGTCCGAAGCATGAGATCGCGGTCCATCGTCATGACTGCGAATGCATTGCGTCAGGATCTTCCCAATCGCGAGATCGTTCGAGTGCCTTCGCCCAACGGACGCGTCGCTGTTGGGCTTCGTCGGCTCGCATTCTTGGTTCAAAAACCTTCTCAGCTTGCCAAAGCGATTCGATCTCCTCCATGCTGGACCAATACCCGACTGCGAGCCCTGCGAGATAGGCAGCACCCAAGGCGGTTGTTTCGATGATCCGAGGGCGGACGACGGGGACCTGCATGATGTCTGCTTGGAATTGCATCAGCAGATCATTGGCGCTGGCGCCCCCATCGACTCGCAATTGTCGGATCTGAATCTCGGAATCTTGTTCCATCGCGGTCAGCACGTCGGCTACTTGGAATGCGATCCCCTCGAGCGCAGCTCGTGCGAGATGCCCTGCGGTTGTTCGTCGCGTAATGCCGACGATCGTTCCTCGAGCATAGGCATCCCAATGCGGTGCCCCCAAGCCTGCAAACGCGGGCACGAGATACACGCCATCGTTGTCTTCCACCGATTTGGCGAGGGCTTCGACTTCGGAACTGCTCCGAATGATCCCCAATCCATCGCGAAGCCATTGAACGGCCGCACCTGCGATGAATACGCTCCCCTCGAGTGCATACTCGATACCTCGCTGGGTACTCCACGCAACACTCGTGAGGAGTTTTCGCTTCGATGGAGTTGGCTTGTCCCCAATATGCATCAACATGAAGCAACCGGTGCCGTACGTGTTCTTCGCCATCCCGTGGTGGATGCAGTTTTGGCCGAACAAGGCGGCCTGTTGATCGCCAGCCACTCCCGCGATCGGAAGTGCAATCCCCAAGTGCTCGGCATCGGTCATCCCGAGTACGCCGCTACTGTGTCGGATCTCGGGCAACACCGATCCAGGAATATGAAGCAACTGAAGCATCTCGTCGTCCCATTGTCCGGTCTGCAATCGCATCAACATGGTGCGCGATGCATTGCTGGAGTCGGTGACATGAAGCCTGCCGCCGGTCAGGTTCCAGATCAGCCAGGAGTCGATGGTTCCAAAGGCTAGGTGCCCCGCATCGGCCAGCGATCGAGCACCGGGCACATTGTTGAGAAGCCATTCGAGTTTTGTACCGGAGAAGTACGGGTCGAGGACCAAACCTGTTGCTGCTTCGATACGTGGTGCAACCCCTTGTTGGCGAAGCTCATCACACCGATCCGCAGTACGTCGATCCTGCCAAACGATCGCCCGATGCAGTGGCTTGCCGGTTCGTCGATCCCATAACACGGTCGTCTCACGTTGATTGGTGATCCCGATCGCTGCGATCTTCTCGGGCGGAGTAGCGGTTTTCGAAAGAACCTCGCGAGCCACCGCCAACTGAGTCTCCCATATCTCATCGGCATCATGCTCGACCCAGCCGGCCTTGGGGTAATGCTGTGCGAACTCGCGCTGCGCGACTCCCAGTACGTTTCCTTGTCGATCAAACAGGATGGCTCGCGAACTGGTGGTTCCCTGGTCGAGCGCGAGAATCAGCGAAGAAGTCATAGGGAGAGGATTTCTGTTCGGATCGCCCAGGTCGTCACTGGCTTTCCGCTCTGAGGTAAGAGATGATGCCGGCGATCGACTCCGGTGCAACGAGTTGTTCAAAGCCTTCTGGCATGAGGGACATTTTCGACATGCGAAACTCGGTCCACTGCGATTTCGGGGTCCGTTCCACGCGGCCGTTGGTGTTCACCCATTCGATGACTTCGCCATCTTCGCGAAGCTTCAAGCCGGTGATGACCTCACCGTCATCGGTCTTGGCTTGGAAGGCCCAAAACTTCTCTTCGACAGAGCGATGCGGGTCGAGAATGGCAGTAACCCAGGCTTCATTCGTCCAATGGATCAAGCCTCTCAAATTCGGGCCAACGCTTTCCTGCGTTCGACCGTCGACCACTCGTGAATCATGGCATACCGCGCAGTGTTTCTGGTACGCAGTGCGGCCCACTTCCAAATCGGTGTGGGAGGGCCATTTCGCCAACGTATCGCGCACGATCGCTGCTCGGTCGCTGCCAGGAGGAGGACCAAACAATTCCAAGACCATTTTCGAGGCAGGGCTCTCCGGCAGTTGCCGCAATCGCATTGTAGTGACAGCATCGATGTCATCTCGCGCAATCTTTCCCTCACGAATCGCATCGAGGAGCATCGGAACGGAATCGACTCGATTAGCCCATTCGGTCAACACAACCGACTGCGAATCGGCGCTGAGGTCTTTCCATGTATCTGAGAGTTTTGAAAGAGCTGGATTGCCGGTTCGGGCAAGTGCAAGAGCGAGTTTGCGATCGAATTCCGGTCCACGTTGCTTCTTCATGACGTTCAAGAACGATTGATGCAGATCGCTCCATGATTCTCCGATCCGTGTCTCGAGCAGTTCGATAGCGGCCGAGGAGACATGGAGGGATGCTTGTGGATCAGCGAGCGAGGTCTTGGCATCGTTAATGATTTGGTCGAGGGCCGCAGCATCGATACCCGAGGATTCCGAGGCAGCGAATTGCCGTGCGAGAACAAAATGCCATGCCGGACGAGTTCCGGAGGCTTTCGAAATCGAACTCAACAAATCCTTTCGCAAGTCTGGCGAAATCCGAGCGACGAGTTTTTCAAGCAATCGTTGGCCGTTTGGCCCCGCCTTGATTAACGACGGATTGGCAGGGTCGAGCAAGGAACGAACGGTGCCATCGATCGCCCGCGGCGCGAGCATGCTGGTCATATCCAGTATCCATGGATCGCTGGAATGAAGGGAAAGTGCATTGGCGATGGCGAGCGACTGTGGCGTCGTATCGACGCTTCCCTCGATCGCCATGGCCAGTGCCAACGATGGGGAGTTCTGCCAATGCTCAGGTCGAATGGTTTGCCATAAGGTCGTTCGCAACGGGCCGCTGTTTGGTGCGCGATCGAGCCATCGAACGGTTCCCTCGGCAACACTTGCATCCGCATCGTGCAGTCGATTTTGGAAATCGTCGTTCGTTGCGAGGCCGCACGCACAAAGGGTTGCGAAGGCTCGGAACCGAACTCGGGGTTCGGCGTGCTCGTTGGCAAAACTTCGCAATTGCTGAACAGTATCTGGGGCGAGCCCTACATCGCGATGCCTTCGGACCAATTCCTGCTGAGCCTGGTCGGCCTGTGCGGAGCCGGGGCTAGCGAGGAATTTTTCGAGTTCGATTTCCTTGACCTTGGTAAGGTTGACCAGCGGCATCGGCGCGAAATCCTTTTGCCGAATCCGGTAGATGCGACCTGCGTGATCTCCAGCCCGTACGTTGATTCTCCGTTGCCACTCCTCGGGGATCCATTCCGGATGCTCGATCACATAGCGATACATGTCAACGATCCAAAGGGTTCCATCGGGCGCGTTTTCGATTCGGACCGGTCGGAACCATGGATCGCTGCTGCGGACCCAATCCGATTTCGCATCTTGCGAGTCGCGTATCGCAGCCCATGTCGCTCCCCGCGGCTCGAGTCGGAATCGAGCCACCAGGTTGTGGACCGGTTCGCATACCGTAGCCCATCCCCGCATCGATTCTCCTTGACCAGGACCACGGTTGATGATGGTGCTGCAGGCTGAGGTAAATCGATTGATCGTGTACAAATCATTGAAACGGTCTGCTTGTTGGCTGATCGGATAGACCGGCGGGATACTCGGAGGGTTGGTCATCCAATGAAAGCGACGATAGGGGACTTTACCTCCGTAACTGGCCCATTTTTGATCCACCACGAAGTGATACATCGGGTAGCTGTTCTCATTGCCAAACCAATTCGCATAATCATCAGTCGCGCGAATATATTGGGAGTCGCCCGTCTCGATGCGCATGGTTGCTGTATCGGGATCTAGGCTGATATCGAATCCCGAAACGTTGTGGACCTTGGGTTCCGTTTTGGTAGCGACGCCATCTCCGGTCGCAGTGATCTGCTCTGCGGCTCCACCGGTCCCAAAATAAAGGCGATGCTCCATTCCATAGGTGAAGCCATGGACTCGGTGTTGCGGGTTGCCTTCGGGGAAACCGGTCAACAGGACTCGTCGTTCGTCGGCGACTCCATCGCTATCGGTATCGCGAGCAAAGAATACATCCGGAGCGCATGCGATCACGGCGCCATCTCGCCATGGATAGACGCCGGCGGGATAGTTCAGATTGTCGAGGAACACCTTCACTTGATCGAGTTGGCCATCGCCATTGGTATCTCGCAAGGTCTTCACGCAACCCGATCGACCACCGCCGGAAGGGTAATCACCCATCTCCACGACCCACACCGTTCCATCGCCGCCAAAGGCGATGTTCACCGGGTCCATGACCATCGGCTCGGAAGCCATCAGTTCGATGGTGAAGCCCTCGGGGACTTGAATCGAAGCCAATGATTCCCGAGGGGACATCGGCTCATCGGCGAGTCGTTTTTGTTTGGTCATTTGCAGGACTCGATCGACGATTGTTGCCTCGGTCCCTGAACTCCAGCGCCCCGGTTGCAAGTAATACAGCATGGAACCGTCGACTTCGTAACCTCCCTCGCCGCGCACTCGCTCGCTCGCAACATAAGCGAAGACATCATCGACATAGGCAGCCACCCACACGTTGGCGAACTGGCTGAGCTCCTTCTCTAATCGAATCTGATAATCGACGACAACTTCGCCGCTCATAAACACCCAAGCCAATTCGTTGCCGAAGGCCCACAGGTGGATGGGTGCGGGATAGGTTTCTGGGATGCGATCTTTTCGCGTCAGGAGATCAAGCCAATAGTTGCCGAAGTTACGTTCGTGCGCGGACGCACTCTGTCGCATTTCTTCGAGCTTCTTCTTGTTGGGCCGCTCGGAAGCGAGGGCAACCAAACCGAACGCGGCTTGTGCGGGATGAGGCAATGGCTTCAGAGGATGATGGATCACTTCTTTGACCGCGGTTGCCATTTCCTTGCCATGCTGTTGGGCAAGCTCCATGGTGCCACGAGGGTTCGGATTGGCATCTGCACCACAGCCGATGATTGGCAATGCAACACAACCTGGCATTTCGGACTCAAGCTGTGCCGCCGATATTCCAGCCCAGTCACCGCTGATCCGGTTATCGTCGGGAGATATCGATGTGCAGTGGCACGCGTACTGGTATGCCACCGCGATCGGTTTGCCTGCTTCATCCGCAACGCGTAGGACGCGAACACTACGGT
>CAYXFO010000089.1:0-12734 GCA_964464255.1 uncultured Pirellula sp. | reverse complement strand
TCCCATCGGCGCGCGTCTTATGATCGCTGAAGACCAAGAAATCGCCAAAGGTCAGGTGCTGTGCGAGTGGAATCCTCACAAGATTCCCATTCTCGCGACGGTCGGCGGAAAAGTGTCCTTTGTCGACATTGTTGAAGGGGAAACGCTCAAGATTGAGAAGGATCCCAGCGGAAACATCCGTCGGCGAATCATGGACTCACGCGGAAAATTCCATCCGCAGATCGTGATCGAGGACTCTGATGGACGTGCGGTCGATGTTCACTATCTGCCAGACAAGGCGATTATCAGCGTCCAAGAAGGAAAGAAAGTAAACGCAGGCACGGAATTGGCCGAAATGCCTCGCGAGGCCACCGGAGTCAAGGACATCACGGGTGGTCTACCGCGAGTCACCGAAATCTTCGAAGCCCGCAAGCCAAAGGATCCCGCTGTCGTGGCAGAACTCGATGGTATCGTCGAAATTTCCAAAGACCGTAAGCGAGGAAAACGCTCCATCATCGTCAAGAGCGAGAGCGGCGAAGAAGTGGAACATCTAGTTCCTCCCGGAAAACGATTCCTCGTTCACTCGGGCGATTCCGTTAAGGGGGGGCAAGCGCTCGTCGAAGGGCCTTTGGTTCCTCACGATATCCTCCGCGTTAGTGGCGAAGAGGCCGTCCAACAATATTTGTTACACGAGATCCAGCAAGTCTACCGATCTCAACGCGTTGAAATCAACGACAAACACGTCGAGATCATCATTGCCAGGATGCTTCGCAAAGTGAAGATTACCTCTCCCGGTGAAACAAGCCTTCTGGCAGGCCTGGTGATGGACCGCTTCGAATTCAAGAAGCATAACGATCATATCGCTAAAGCGATCAAGGTTACGGATCCAGGAGATACCGAATTCGCAGTCGGCGCAGTGGTTCCCAAAGATGCCTTTGATACATCCAACGCTCAGAGCGAAGGACTTGGGGGCAAGGGTGCCAAGGGCAAGAAACCCAAACCCGCCCACGCGGAAGTGCAACTCCTTGGTATCACCAAAGCAGCCGTGCAGAGCAATAGCTTCATCTCCGCAGCGAGCTTCCAAGAGACTACCAAGGTTCTGACCGAGGCTGCATTGGCCGGTAAGGTCGACCGCCTCGTCGGCCTCAAGGAGAACGTAATCCTCGGCCACTTGATTCCTGCAGGTACGGGATTCCGAGTTTTTCAAGACTCCGAAGTCAGCTTCCGCAAGGAAGCACTCGAAGATCTGGTCAATCGAGGTACGGCGGCTGCAGAGCAAGCGTTCCCGCTACTGAGCGAGGCTCCACGACCGCAAACCAACCCGGAACCATCGGCGGAACCGGCCCCCGGATCCGATGCTGCCGTTCCCGAAGAGTAACTATCCATAGCGATTGAATACGTTCTGTCGCTGGCCGTCCATGGAATCGCTTGAAGACTACGCATGGCTTAACAGTCCGGAAGGCTTTGAAGCTTGGCATACAGTCGTCAAAAACCAATGTTCGAGCCGATTCGAAATTCGATCGGCTCTAGGCATCTCGGAGCATCTCGCTGATCTGTTAACTGAGCAGATCCGATTCGCACAAGGAAAAGCTCGGTCGAAGGTCGAGCACCCTGACCGCTGGTTTTGGAATCAAAGGTTGTTTGAACAAGCATCCGATGAATGGACCGCACGCGAGACGGCCCTCGACGCTCCCGAGCATCTCGATACATGGCTCGATATCTGTTGTGGAGCAGGGGTTGATTCCATCGCACTTGCACATAGAAGAACTCAAGTCACGGCGGTCGATTGTCATCCGGTCGCGATCGCGTTGACCCGAGCCAATGCATCGATGAATCAAGTCCTAGTTCAAACGCGGGAGTGCCTTGCTGAGTCGCTCACTCTCGAACGCAACGCTTATCTAAGTATCGACCCAGATCGTCGCAATGACAGGCAACGAACTATCGACCCAAATCGTTCGCAACCCAATTGGGAATGGATCGCACGCGCAATAGCCCGCTGTGGTGCGGCATCGCTCAAGCTTGCCCCGGGATTACGGGTGACCGAGGAATTTGACTGGTATGGAGTCGCCAAACCTCAAGTTGTTCGATGGTTGTCGTGGGATGGATCGGTCCGTCAGCAGCGTTGGTGTTGGGGAATTGAAAGATGGCCTGAAGGCTCGTGTGTGGTGAGTTGCGGCACCAGGAAGAACGGGTGGCATCATGAAATATTTGAGTCCGAATTTACTCGCACTCATGGCGAGCCTATCTCTCGGTTGGATGAACTGTCTCAGATTCGTTCCGGATATATTGCTGACCAAGATCCTGTGCTCCGAGCCGCAGGTGTTTCGGCATTGCTGGCTGATCGTATTGAAGCCGCCTGTATCGGAGATCGGAATGGCTATTTTCATCACACTCGTCCGATATCTCACCCCATGCTGCGATGGTTCAAGGTGATCGATGTCCTGGCGATGGATTCCAAACGAATTCGTGCGATGGCAAGAAACTTTGGTGCTTCAGTTTGGGAACTCAAGAGTCGAGGGGTCGATATCGATCTCGATGCGATGCGACGCCGATTACCGACCGACTCCCATTCCGATCGCTGTCTGACACTCTTGTTCACCCGTCTGGGAAAGAAGCATGTGGCAATTGTGGCAGAGCGTGTCGAAGGGGAAACCGTATGAAGAAACCACAACGAGGCTGGTTTATTGCCGGAACAGATACCGACGTCGGAAAAACCTACGTCGCATGTCGGATGTTGAGGGAGCTAAGAATGCGAGGTGAGCGGGTCGGGGCCTACAAACCTGCTGCGAGCGGGGCTGTATCGCGGGAGGCTAGCGATGCATACCAACTGTGGATCGCCCAAGGGCAAACCGTTTCCGAGGACTTGGTGAATCCCCAATCTTTCGTCGCTCCGTTGGCTCCTCCCGTGGCTGCCGAAATAGAGAATCGCCAAGTGGATGAGGGGTTACTACTTTACGGTATCGAACGTTGGCATGATCAATGCGATATCCTGCTAGTTGAGGGAGCGGGTGGATTGATGTCCCCCATCAGCTGGAATATGACCAACGCTGATCTCGCAAAAGCGATTGGCTACCCATTGGTGGTTGTAGCTCGCAACAAGCTTGGGGTTGTTCACCAAGTACTTGCGACATGTGAAGCTGCTATAGCTAGGGGCTTAAACGTAATGGAAGTTGTGCTCAATGACGTTAGCCGTGTGGCAGACGATGCAGGGAACTCCAACGAAAGACTCCTAGCCCCTTTCCTGGCAAAGATTTTGCCAGGGGTGAGTATTCGCCGCGAAGTATTCGGGGGCGAAGCGGACAGCCGAAATCAAGCTTAACGCTTGGAGAACTGGGTACCGCGACGAGCGCCGCGAAGACCGTACTTCTTGCGTTCCTTCATTCGGGAATCTCGGGTGAGGAACCCATCGTCGCGGAGCGGATGGAAGTTTTCTTCGCTCATGCTGACCAAAGCACGTGCCAGTCCCATTCGGACTGCGCCTGCTTGGCTCATTGGACCACCGCCACTGACTCGAACAATGACATCGACTTTTTCACGATGTCCGACGTGATCGAGGGTCTGGACCACTTGACGACGCTCGGCATCGGTTCGGAAGTACTCATCGAACTCGCGATCGTTCACCGTAATCTTGCCAGAACCAGGGCGGATCCGGACTCGGGCAACGGAAGTTTTGCGGCGTCCTGTGCCGAGGCAATCACCGCTAATCTTGTCTTTTTTTACGAACATATTTGATTCAACTCGAAATCGAAGGGGTGATTACTTGTCCGCTTGATAACCGAAGGATGCCGGGATCGGCTTTTGGGCTTGGTGCGGATGATCGCTACCAGCATACACTTTCAATTTGCCGAGCATATGCCGAGCGAGGGTATTCTTTTTGGGGAGCATTCGCTTGACTGCTTGGTAAACCAGGTCTGTTGGCTTACGTTCGAGACGTTCGGCGTAGCTTTCGACCTTCTGACGGTGGTAGCCGTTGTACCAGGTGTAATGGCGTACCTGAAGTTTGGTTCCGCTCATGACCACTTTTTCGGCGTTGATAACGATGACGAATTCACCGGTGTCAACGTGAGGGGTGTATTGTGGGCGGTGTTTTCCCATGAGTACCATGGCGATTTGGCTAGCTAATCGGCCGAGAGTACAATCAGTGGCGTCGACGACATACCACTTTTGGTCGACGTGACCGACTTTGGCCACCGTAGTTTTTTGTTGCGATAACATGTCGAAATCCAGTTCGGTTTGGCCGCTTGGCCCTAAAAACAACATTTCCGTCTTGAGAGTTACCTGGGTATCGTCACCAAGCCAGAGGGGTGAAAAGTATAGCCGTGGTTTTCGAGGGTAACAAGGGGTTTTTCGGGATGCAAAGGGGACCTGGGGACGGAAATCACCGGGAAAATTGAGAGTTTAGGGGAGTTTTGAGCCCAGTAGATTCCTGAATCGTTACCGAGTTTCACGAATCGGCGGTATAACGGAATTCCGATACTCACCATGAGAAGCGTTTTTTAGTCCACGATTGCGAGCAAAATGTCCATCGTTTCCAAGCCATCGGTAGTTAGCAGTTCTCCGTACGTGGGTTCTCGGGCACTCGATTTAGCAGCGGTCCATGCTCCCTTTGCTCCCCCGAAGAGCTCGCTTGTGGAAGCGATGCGATTTTGGGCGAATACCTGTCCCAACAAAGTAGCCCTCTACCTTACGGATGGGGAGAGTGAAGAAGACGTCTCGATGACGTATGCCGAGTTGGACCACGGGGCGAGAGCGACGGCGGTTCGAATCTTGGAGAATCATCCGACAGGTTCGCGGTGCCTGTTGCTTTATCCACCTGGGACTCTTGAGTTCGTCGTTGGATTTTTTGGGTGTTTGTATGCCGGATGTGTGGCGGTCCCCGCATTCCCTCCCCGGCGCAATCGCAAGGGGGCCAGGATTCAGAACATTGCGGAGGATTGTCAGTCATCTGTCGCTCTGACAACGTCCGATGCGGTCTCGCAGCTCCTCCGCGATGAGGGTATCCGCGCGGACATGAAGAACATCGACTTGATTGGTACCGATGCCATCGATCGCTCCATAGCACTTCAGTTTTCGGACATACCGATCGATCCCTCGCAACTCGCGATCCTTCAATATACCTCCGGCTCGACAGGCCAACCTAAAGGGGTGATGCTGACGCATGAGAATGTGATCCGCAATTGCGAGATCATCTCTCTGCTGTTTGACGAGCAGCACAAGAATACTGGGGTCAGTTGGTTACCTACCTATCACGACATGGGCTTGGTGGGTGGCATCTTGTCGCCGCTTTTCTTTGGCGCTTCGATGGTCTTGATGAGCCCGATGACTTTTTTGCAGCGGCCGGTGAGATGGCTCCGCGCAATCACACGTTACAAGGCCAGGACCAGCGGTGGTCCGAACTTTGCCTATCAACTGTGCGTTGACAAAGTTACCGACGAAGAGATGCAAGGGCTAGATTTGAGCAGCTGGACTGTAGCGTTCAATGGTGCGGAACCGGTGCGGGCATCGACGCTGAGGCAATTCAGCCGTAAATTCGGCGAGGTGGGATTCAGGAATGAGATTCATTTCCCATGTTACGGCATGGCGGAAACCACGTTGGTTGTTACAGGTGGCCCTCCGCATACTCCACCTATGATTCGCAGTTTCGACGGCCGTAAACTCGACGCTCGCATCGTGGAACCAGTGGATCCGTCTCAGGAAGGGGCCCGCGATTTGGTAGGGTGCGGGGTCTGTACAAGCAACGAGCGAGTTCTGATCGTAGACCCTTCCAATCTGGGTGTTCTTCCGGAAAACGAGATCGGTGAAATATGGGTCGATAGCCCAAGCACAGGCCTGGGGTATTGGGGCAAACAGGATGTTTCGGACGAGATTTTCAGAGCCTTTACCCGAGATGGCGAGGGACCGTTCCTGCGAACAGGAGACCTGGGATTCGTGAGCGAGGGCCAACTGTTCGTCGCGGGCCGAGTCAAGGATCTTATCATTGTTCGCGGTGTCAACCGATATCCACAAGACATCGAGCAGACAGTCGAGGATTGCCACGAATCGATTCAATCGTCGGCTGCCGCTGCATTCGCAGACGATCAGGGACCGCGGGAGCGACTGATCATTACGGTTGAGGTACAGCGATCTCTCGAAGATGACTGGAATCCGGTGGTACAAGCAATCCGCCGAGCGGTGACTGCTGTGCATGAGATTCCTCCCGATGCAGTTGTGTTGGTGCGACACAGTTCGCTTCCGCGAACATCGAGTGGCAAGATTCAACGACACGCCTGCTTGAAGGCATTCCGAGAAGGCAGTCTTCGGGTCGTGCACAAGTGGTTGAGTTGGGAGGAGGGGCTCTTCGATGCGCCGCCGATGATTGCGGCCGCTACGGTTCAAGATCTCCGCGATGGCTTCTCAGCTGGTACGAGCCAACATAAGAAGACTCGCGATCCAGATCCCGAAGTCGTGGATCTGGTCAAGCGAGCCGTGAAAAACGTCGCACAAGAGAGAGCCAAGCTTCTCGATCTGGATACGAACGTGATCGTGGATTTGGGATTGGACAGCTTGGAGCGATTGCAAATCGCACATGCTCTCGAAAACTCCGTGGGGGGACGATTTCCTGAAGAGGTCCTTCAAGAGATCGAGACGATTCGGGAGATCGCAGAAGCGATCGAAAAGTTATTCGGCAAGGATCGCATTCGGGACGATTTAGTTGCTCCTGCGACCTCACAACCCGAGGAACGCGTCATTGCGGAGGATGACTACCGCTTCGACAAATTGCCAGAGTATCGGCGATTGAAGCAGACGAAGGCACAATTCGCATTGACGGGTTTGCCCGATCCCTACTTCTCCGTTCATCAAGGACTCACTCGCGACACGACAACGGTTGATCATCGCTCGCTGATTAGCTTCGCGAGCTACAACTATTTGGGAATGAGTGGGGATCCTGCCGTGACCGAAGCAGTTGTCGGAGCAGTCCAAAAATATGGCACGAGCGTTTCGGCATCTCGACTAGTATCCGGCGAAAAGGATATTCACCGAGAGCTCGAGCGAGAGATCGCCGACTGGATAGGGGTTGAAGATGCGGTGGTGATGGTTGGTGGGCATGCTACCAACGAATCCGTCATCGGACACATCGTGGGGCAGCAAGATTTGATCCTGCACGATTCTCTCTCGCACAACAGTATCGTTCAAGGAGCGATTCTTTCCGGCAGTCGTCGGCGCGCGTTTCCTCACAATAGCTATGAAGCCCTGGATGAGGCGCTCGGGGAACTGCGAAAGCGATACCGCCGAACCCTAGTGATCGTCGAAGGGGTCTACAGCATGGACGGCGATTACCCGGATCTGCCGAAGTTTGTGGAGGTGTGCAAACGTCATCAGTGCTGGTTGATGGTCGATGAAGCGCACTCGATGGGCACCATGGGAATGCATGGCCGCGGTATTGGCGAACATTTTGGCGTTGCTCCGGAAGATGTTGACATTTGGATGGGAACGCTGAGCAAATCGTTCGGCTCGTGCGGCGGCTACATCGCTGGCAAAGCGGCGCTCATCGAGTACTTGAAATACACGACTCCTGGCTTCGTCTTCAGCGTCGGCCTCTCTCCACCTAACACGGCAGCCGCCCTGGCTGCGATCCGCACGCTGAAGAGCGATCCGGCCCGTGTGACGCGGCTTAAGGAAGCATCGCGACTATTTCTCACCGAGGCCAAAAAACGTGGTCTCAATACGGGCAACAGCCTGGATACCCCGGTTGTACCGGTCATCACCGGGAACTCGCTCCTGGCGCTCCAACTGTCGCGTCGGATGATCGATTCCGGGGTCAATGTTCAACCCATCCTCTACCCAGCAGTCGAAGAGTCTGCTGCACGCTTGCGGTTTTTCATCAACTCGACCCACTCCAACCAACAGATTTTGTACGCGGTCGAGAAGTGTGCTGAGCACATGAGGACCTTGGCTCCCGAAGTATTTAGAACGCCTCGGACCTAGTTATGGCCAAGCCGCGTTCGGAGATTCCCAGCGCTACCGTTTCGCGTTTGGCACTCTACCTGCGCGAACTTCAACAGATTGAACGAAGTGGCTCGGCCAATGTCCGAAGCGGTTGGTTGGCCGAACGATTGGGGCTCAAGGATTCTCAAGTCCGCAGAGATCTTTCTTGTTTAGGGCAAGTCGGCCAACGGGGAGTTGGATACCGTGTGCAAGATCTGGTTTCGGCCATTCAGCATGTACTCGGAACCGATCGCTCCTGGAATGTGATCTTGGTGGGAGTAGGGAACTTGGGTCGCGCCTTGAGCGGATACCGCGGATTCGATCAACTCGGTTTTCGCTTGATAGCAGCGTTCGATAGTGATCCCAACAAAGTCGGGACCAAGGTCGGGGCCTTGCACGTTCAAGATCTCGATCATCTCGAACGCTTCGCTCAGACACAGCGCGTCGATCTCGCTATTCTCGCCGTCCCGGCGAATGCCGCCTCAGCCGTAGCGTCGAGATTACAAAGTTCCGGGGTAGCAGGGATCTTGAATTTCGCGCCCGTGGTGATTCCCTCCAATTCAGCCATCACCATACAACCCGTGGATTTGGCCCTTGAGTTACAAAGACTGGCATTCTCTGTCGTGCAACGCCATGGTGTCGCGCATCTAGGCGAGATCGCTAGCAGCACGGAAGAAAATCGCGAAGAAGAGGATCGAAGATAAACGGCATTGCGATCGACTTGGTGAAAAATGCTTGACGATAGCGTCGTCGGTTTGCGACACTGAGCGTTAGGTGAGATGGTTTTCAGCTTCACTCTCCAGTCATTCGCAACACGAGGGGCTTATGGATTTCGCACATCGCCAAATTGCCGGCATGAAAATGTGCCTCAATCACAGCCAAGCAGGGATTGAGGAATCGCTCGCGGAACTCGAAGTGGATTTTCGAGCATGCGTCGACCATCCGCATCAACATTCGCTTCATATCAAGCTGATCGAACATCTGGTCAGTTTTCGATGGGTGTTGGACCAGCACTTCACTCGTGTAGCTGGCGAAGGGTATCTCGAAAACGTTGCTTCGATGCGACCGGGCATGTATCTCGAACTGCGAGAGATCGAGTGTCGCCAATGCCAAGTGATCGATGATCTTGATGCTTTGATTCGCTCTGTTCGCAGCGGCGATCTGCGTCGCGAGGCGTTTGCTGAATTGTTAGTGGAATTCGGAAGATTGCATTCGGCGATTCTCGACGAAGAGAGCCTTGAGCGATCGCTTGTGGAAAAGGGGCTCGCGTGATCGAGATCACCACCACGGTTCCGTCAGCGCAGGTCGGTGAATCCTTGGCCAGCGGAATCATCGAAGGTCGCATGGGAGCATGCGTGCAGATCTCAGGCCCCGTAACCAGCGTCTACCGTTGGCAGGGAAATATTGAAACGAGCCAGGAATGGCGGTTGGTAGTCAAAACCATCGAGTCGCGTCGCGATCAAGTGGTGGATTATTTGCGTCGCAATCATCCATACGAACTTCCTGAGATCGTTGAGCATTCGGTGGCTTGGGTCGAACCGAGGTTCCTTGCCTGGGTCACGCAAGAGTCCTCTGCCTCATGAAGGCGATCATGTTCCTTCAAGGGATGTTGCGTTTTCTTGAGTCGCTCGTCTGGCACGCTCGACACGCGGGTCCATGATAGCAAACCATATCGGAGGTACGAGTGCCAACAGAATCATGCCCGGGTAACCCGAAGGGAGTTCCGTTTCCGATTCGGGACTACGTAGGATTTGATACGGACGGGTCGCAACCAGATGATGGTCGGAATGGCGAGTTAATTCGAACAAGAGAGCACGACTGACGCGATGATCGCTGTTCCAAGAGTGGTGATCCCGAACCGCCTCATAACGACCGCTGGGGAGTTGATTTCGCTCCAGCCCATAATGCTCAACGTAATTGATCATCTCCAGAAGCAGAAAGGAGATCATGGCCACCGACAGATAGATTGGCAAGAACATAACGCCAAAACACCAAACGATTAGCGACAGCCAGAGCGATTGCATCGCAGCGAACAGGAGCATCTCATTTCGAAAACTCCAGATGGATCTTTGGTGCTTGCGGAGACGGGCGACCTCCAAATTCCAGGCCGATTTCCATTGCCTCGGAATCGTTGTGGCAATGAATCGGTAAACATCGATTCCTTTTCGTGCGGTTGCGGGATCTTCGCTGGTTCCTACTTTCGCATGATGGCCGCGAACGTGTTCAATCGCGAAATGCATATACAAAACCGTCATCAGGAGCAATCGACCGATCCATCGCTCCAACAAAGAACGGCGATGAATCAACTCGTGGGCGACGGTGATTCCCAGGCCGCCCGTGCATAGAGCTACCGACAAGACCCAACCAACGCGGACCCAAATCGCCGCCTCGGAGTTGTTCCAAACCCAACCCAACAGAAACAGCAGGCCAATCTGAATCGGCAAGTAAGCGTAAAGGATGAGGCTATAGGGTGCTGATTCCGATGCTTTCTTTTCCGCCGAGGGATCCAAGTTGGTAGGGTCGCGTCCGAACAGTCGATCCAAAAACGGAACCCCCACGAAGACGATCACAGGGGTTAACCAAGCCCACGGGCCACCATACCATAAACCGGCAGCTACACTCGCGGGTATCAAGAACGATAAGAGGTATTTCATTTGTCCGGTGTCGGATCGCTTGGGACAACGTGGCCTTGCGGAAAGGGGCAGTAATCCCGTTGAATCCCTCGAGATAAAACAGATCACCGCCTCGGCTCGATTGTAGCACCTATCTTAGCTTAGTCATCTGGATTACCGATGGGTCATACCGTCATTAACGAGCGTCTTGGCTACGTTTTGCTCCGAAATCTTGGTACATTGGGTTACTCGCGGTCAGTGTCCACCGTTTCCGACATATACAGTGCACCAAGCAAGATGAATGCAACGACCATTACTCGCGAAGGCGATCTTCTTTCCGATGAACTCAAGCGTTTAATGGAAAGCTTTGCGTCGTCGGACTCTCGCGTTCCTTCCTGCTCTTTGAAACGCCGTGCTGAACTGTGCCAACAGAGTATCGAGGCGATTTATCATGTCGCTCCGCGTTGGGCGTCGGTGGGGGCAGAAGCCAAAGGATGTGGCGATCGCCCCGACATAGTCGCTGAAGAGTTGCTTGCCGGGCCGGTGGTGATCATGCGGTTTCTTCGCCTCGCGAAATGGACGCTGGAGCAAATCGAAAGACACGGTGCCCCGACGTTTCCCAAAAAACCAATCGTCGGCGATCGCGGCGTGGTCGAAGTGCCAATCGTGCCAACGCAGGGGCTGTTTGATTCGTTGGCCTTTATGGGGCTACACGGAGTAGTTCGCATGCAAGCGGGGATCGACGTTGAGAACTTGCACGGCGACAAAGTCCGTCGCGCGAAATCGACCGACTTCTCAAAAATTTCTGCCGTGCTTGGCGCTGGAAACGTCTCATCGGTACCTGCGACCGACAGTTTGAGCCGGATCCTCTTCGAAGGACGGCGTGTCATTTTGAAAATGAATCCCGTCAACAGCTACCTTGCGCCGATCTTCGAGGAAGCCTTCGCACCATTCATCAACGAAGGTCTACTGCGAATAGTGACCGGAGATGCCCGTGTTGGGCATGACCTCATCCATCACCCCGCAATCGCGGACATTCACATTACCGGTTCGATCGCATCGCACGATCGCATCGTATGGGGCCCGGATCAGCTAGCGCAAGAAAAGCAAAAATCGCGAGGTGTGCCACTGATAGACAAGCCGATCACGAGCGAATTGGGGAATGTCTCTCCATGGATCATCGTGCCGGGGAGTTACTCAACGCGGGAAATTGACTCTCAGGCCCAGCACGTTGCAGCCTCGATTACGAATAATGCTGCCTTCAACTGCTTAGCAACGCGAGTGATCGTTACATGGAAAAAATGGCCACAGCGCGAGCATTTCCTGCAACGGGTTCAGTACTTTTTAAAGCAAACCCCGACTCGAAAAGCCTACTATCCGGGCGCGATCGAACGTTACTGCAAACACGCAGCTTGCCAGGTTGAACCTGGCGCTGGCCAAAGCCTTCCATGGGCGTTTCTCACATCGCAATCGATCGAGGAACGACCCGAATTGTTTGCGGAAGAGTCTTTCGCGTGCGTCTGTTCGGAGACCTGCCTGGATGCGTCCTCGCCGGAGCAGTTTGTTCGAGATGCGGTTCAATTTGTAAATGACAGGGTATTCGGCTCCCTTTGTGCATCGATTACCTTTCCGCGAGGAGTTCGCAAGAAAGAGCCGAACGTGTTCGATGAAGCGATCCGCAACTTGCGGTATGCCAACATTTGTGTTAATCAATGGACCGCGCTTGCATACAGCCTGATTTCACCCCCATGGGGCGGCTACCCGGGAGCGACGCTTGATCGTGCGGAAAGTGGAATCGGAAGCGTCCACAATACCTATCTGTTGGATGCTTTCGAGAAGACGATCATTCAGGGCCCGCTGATAAACTTTCCCCGTCCTGTGTGGTTCCCGGCTCATCGAAATGCGTTGGCTACTGCCCGTGCGTTGCTTTCCCTCTACCGGCTACCCTCCGTTACGCGGCTTCCCAGACTCTTCGCATCGGCCCTGCTAGGTTAACAACGAAACCCCAGCATCCCGAAAGCACACAGGCGGGACCCAAAGAAGCATGCAAGAATATAACTAAGTGCCACCCACCTATTTGACTTTTCTTTCCCATTCCGCTACTCTGTTTTGACAAGGAGCCCCACTATGCCTAGACCCCTGCGTTCCGAACTGTTCGATCCCAACGATGTCTGTATC
>CAYXFO010000088.1:10516-12822 GCA_964464255.1 uncultured Pirellula sp. | reverse complement strand
CATCCTGCGACAAAGTTTTGCCCCCAGGGACCGCCATCTGCGTGAACTGTGGCTTCAGCTTGGAACAAGGGGCAAAGATCGAAGGATTTCAGATCGAAGCCAAGGAATTTGGAAACGTTCGGTTGGTAGAAGCCGCCGAGATGATGAAGCGGGAAGCGGAAACTGAAAAACGCATGCTGACGGCAGGGATGCCGTGGTGGATGATGCTGGGGCTGCTTTGCGGTATTCTCGTCATGATGGCCGGTCTGGGGATCAAGATGGACGCGTCGACCTCAGGGCAGGAATCGAATATCCTGCTGTTCCGAAAAATCCAAGCCGCAGGTTACCTCCCAGTCTTCGCCGCCTCCTTCGGTTTCGCCTGTATCCTGATCTCTAATTTCGCCCAATTAGCGATCCTGGTCACGGCGTTTAAAGAGAGTGCTAAACAGGGCTTGCTCTGTTTGTTCGCCCCCTTCTACATCGTCTACTACATGTTTTCCCGTATTCAGACCAAAAGGCTTCTCTCGACGGTAATCATCCTCTGGGTTACCGCTATCTTGGCGGCTATCGCTTTGGCCTATTCACTTCCGAGAATTTGATTGGCAAGCGATGACGCTTTGCAGGGGTTTAGCGTTCAGAGAAGGTTTTACCGGTAAATCGAGGAAACCGGAAATTTCCGCGAATTCCACGGGCAAATAGTGCAAGCGAATTGTCTCTGCTGTAAGCTTGGTTTACGTTAGTCAGTTGGGAAGGTCGTGATGGTGGATTTTCACCGATGCCTCCTCGTTTCCATTGAATTACGATTTCAGTAAAGGTTCTTCGATGCCGACCTACCGTCGCATTTCCGTAGTCGACGATGCGGGCGTAAGTATCGTCCAATTTGTCGATAAGAAAATTGTGGATTCCGCTACGATCGAACAGTTGGGTGAAGAACTCAACTCCCTTGTGACGGTCGAAAAGAGAAACATGCTGCTCTTGAACTTTGAGGGCGTTGAGTTCATGTCCAGTGCGGCTCTCAACAAACTCATCTCGCTCAACAGCAAAGTCAAGGCCGCAGCGGGTCGATTGAAACTGTGCTCTCTCCGAAAAGAGATCAAGGAAGTGTTTGTTATCACCCGACTGGATCGCGTTTTTGACTTGCGCAAGTCGGTTGAAGATGCGATGGAGTCCTTCAAGCTATAGCGGATCTCGAAATGGCATCCATTCCAATCTCTCCCTTTGGTGCTCCTGAGATGTCTGATTCTGACTCTTCTTGGACTTTGGATAAGATCCTTGCGAGTGATTTGGAGGCTGGCCATGCCGTGATCGATGCTCTGATCGCCGCACTGGAAAGCGCGGGGTGGCTCGGAAGGGATCTGTTCCATATTCAAATGGCGATTGAGGAAGCTGTCGTCAACGCCATCGAACATGGCAATCGTCGCGATTCCTCGAAACAAGTCCATGTGGTATTTCATGTCTCCCAAGATCATGCGGAGATGACGATCACCGATCAGGGAGAGGGTTTCGAGCACTGGAATGTGGCCGACCCGACTGAGGAAGAGAGGCTCGACAAGCCGAGAGGTCGAGGAGTTTTGCTGATCCGCGAACTGATGAGCGAATCGAAATACAACGACAAAGGAAACAGCGTCTGGATGCTCAAACGGCGCTCGGCCGAAGAGGAATCGAGCGAAGAAGAATCCGATTGATCGACTAATCCGACGGATCAAGCGCGGTCGAGATTACTGTTCTTCACCCTCGAGAGATAGCGGCTCCATCACCTTCGTGTTCCGCTCGACCGCGATGACTACCGTTTGCTCATCGACCCCGTCTCTGCTGCGAGCCGTAGCTGGCAACACTTGGCGACGATCTGGGAATGGGAGTCGGATGGAGAAAGTTCCATCGTTTCGAACCTTGACCGGTTCGGTTCCAACGCTCACGTGGGCATCGGGATGGGTTGATCCGAACACGATTAGCTCCGCATCCACATCGAAGTGGAACTGTCGCGAACGCTTCAATCCACCTTCGGCACCGCTGCCGAATTGTGAGAGGACATCCAAGTCCATCGTCCGATTGAGCCGCTCTTCGAATACCTCGCTGAGTTCACCTCGCTGAGTATCATCGCCATATCCACCGCTCATCGCGTAGATGCGTTCCGCATCCTTTGCGATATCAGCCCAGTGATCGTCGCTCGCCTCCTTGCCTCCGGGTACTGGGGTGGTAACGGTGTTGCTGCGCACCAATTCGTAGAATCGCCCGTTCCCAGTCATGTACCCCATGACAATCTGAAATCGCGAGGGAGGCTGATCAACATCGATATACCAATTGCGAACCCCCCCATGAATCTCGAT
>CAYXFO010000088.1:0-10506 GCA_964464255.1 uncultured Pirellula sp. | reverse complement strand
GGAGGAGAGCGCCGACCACATCCCTCTGCTTGCCCCCAAAGAGCCCCATCAGACCCGACGAGGACAGGCGATCGCGAAGCCGGGCGATCTCTTTCTCGAGAGTGGCAATGCGCTCTCGGTCGTCCCTGAGTCATCGAGTTTCAATAGTCGCAAAATCGGCTTCACCGAATGCCACTGCTCCACCAAAGCTGCCTTGGCCCGATCCACGGTTTGGCGAGTAACATCCCAATGCGCGTGCAACCAATACGGATCTCGCACCATCAGGATAATTCGATCCTGCCCTTTGACGGCTGGCGGCACCGACGTGATCGGAGTGAGTGTCTTCTTGGGAGGCGTTTGGGCTAAGTCCTTTCGCTGTTCTTTCCCTGCTTGAACCGAGCGGATCTTGGCAACGATTTCTGGGCTGGTTCCAGTCTTCTTCGGAGGTGGAGGGGGAGCCGGTTTGCGGGCCGCCATTGGGCGAGTGACCGCGGGTGCAACAGGTTTGATCGGGGCTGGAGTTGGAGCCTTGATGCTGTGTTTGCTCGCGACAGATTTCGGAATTGCAGAAGTCGCAGGTCCGTTTTTCGCTAGCGTAGCCTTTCCTTTGTCGGATTTGGATTTGGCGGATTTGGATTTGGCGGGAGGAGCGATTTTGGCTACCGATGGCTTAGCGGCCGGAGCTTTGGCCAGCTTGGGCTGTGGTTTGCTAGGCGGGGCAGCCTTCGTTTTGGCTTTCGAAAGACCCTTCTTCGCTGGGGTCGCTGGGATCGGCTTCTTTTCGCTCTTTACGTTGTTTTTCTTAGACTTCGTCGTATTCGGTAATTTCGGAGCGGCCGACTTCTTACCCTTCTTAGCCGATGCGGAAACCTTGCCCCCGCTTCCTGCGGAAGCAGACCGGGCCGCCGGGCTCGTTTTTTTCTTTTTCGAGGGGGGCACTCGCGTGTCTCCTGGACGTTATTCGTTTTTTGCTAGCTCACCACGATGGTGTCGTCAGAGTCGAATAAGCCCAGTATGCTTACCAGCAATGAAGTTTTCCAGAGTTTCCAGGTTGCTTCCGACGGGATGGCAGGTGCTTTGTGCGAAAAAATGATCCCAACCCGCCCTCTTCCGGCAACTCAATCCGCCATGGCAACACCGTAACCCTCAACGCCTTTTCCCGAATTCTCGCTACATTAGTATTTCTTATTTTGTTCGGGGTGGCGGGTGCTTTTCTGGACCGATGGCTTGGTACCAGTTACTTCATTCTGCTGGGATTCATGATCGGGATGGTTTTTGCCATTGTTGGGATGCTCTATGTGGTCAAGGTAGCGGAGTTGGAACGTGGCCAAGATTCGTTGAGATCGTCCCTAAGCGGAGCCACGAGTACCGGACCGGAGAGTGATGACGATGCACGATCCGAATCAAATGGTTAGCCTCTTGTCTCAGCAGGATCAGAAGGCGCGAGACTCCTTGCGGCGAGAATGGTCTTGCTGGGTAATGGCTGTCCTGATTTCGGCGGCTGTTATTTTGGGATCGCATATCCTTATGGATGCGAGAGATGGGATTCCAGCGGGGCTGGCGGCCCTAGGTTTATGCAGTTCGGTCGCAGCGGGCCCGATCTACTGGCGGCGAGGTTCGTTTGGTTTGAAGATGCCAGTGGCTTCGACTCTTCTGACGATAACACTACGCATGCTGTTGATGATGGGTGCCTTGGGATTGGTCACTGCGACAAAATGGTCGCATCGCAATTCTTTCGCCGGGTCCTTGCTGGGGTGTTATTTTATTTTTCTCACATTAGAATCCGCACTTTCGATCCGGTATTATTCTTCTCGAACCCCTTCTTGAGCGGCCGCCGATGGCTTCGGACATTCTCCACATCAAAGACGGTTACTACTTTGAAGTGCCCAAGATGTTCTGGCGCAGCAATCGCGCCGAAGCCAACGATTTCCCCGGCTGGATGGTGCGTTTGGACGATGACTTCCAGGCTCGGGAAGCGGACGCCATCGGTGATGGTCTTCGCCAGCTAGAGATTGATGGCGATGACATTTCTGAATTGCGGACCGCATGGGAAAATTGGCGTCATGCCGACCATAAAAATGCGGGTTGGCCGATGGATGCTTACTTGGAACAGTACGTAGCCAAGATCAAAGAGAAGGCTGTGAGTTGGAAGGACAGGAACGCTCCCAGTGCCGCCGATGCCACGCAGGCTTATTTGGCGGCCCACCCGGATGTTCAGCATCGTTGGTTTTTCAAAATGCTCGAGGATCCGAAGGCTGCGGCGAAGTGGTCGGATCTCAAAGCAAAGATCAACTCCAACGATTTCCTTGAGCAGTACAAGTTGAGTGAGGCTGGCAAGTCGTGGTCGAGCGAAAAGATTGCTGAATACAATCACGCGCTCGATGGCAAGATCATGATCCCACAACCGTTTGGCACGTTGCGAAATGCGCACGAAGCCGAGTCGGGCTTTTGCATCTCGCGGTACATGGTCGTCGAGGTGGTCGTAGCGTTGCTTCTATTCTTCGCCTTTCGATGGCTGGCGCAGCGAATCAACTCGGGGACTCCCCCGAAGGGCAAGAGTTGGAACCTTTTGGAAGGTTTCGTCCAGGCCGTTCGCGATAAGATTGTGGTTCCCGCTATGGGTGAGCATGACGCAGATCGTTTCATGCCTTTCTTGTGGACCATGTTCTTCTTCATCCTCGGTTGCAATTTGATGGGGATGTTGCCATGGATTGGGGCACCGACGGCATCTTTCGGCACCACCGCAGCGTTGGCCTTCCTGGTTTTCATTGTTGGACTCGCTGTTGGGGTCCAAGCGTTGGGGCTCGTCGGATACCTCAAAAACATTTGCCCCTCCCTCGGGCTTCCTTGGTATTTATCTTTTTGGCTGGTGCCTGCTCTGTGGCTGATTGAAGCATTGTCTCTGTTGATTAAGCATGCGGTCCTCGCGGTTCGATTGTTGATGAACATGGGGGCTGGTCACTTGGTTCTCCTGGGGATTCTAGGGATCGGTATCAGCGCCAAAGCAGCGATGGAGCTGAGCAATCCTGCGTGGTTCGGCGTCGCAGGGATTTCGGTCTTAGGAACAACCCTCATGAGTTTCTTGGAGGTCTTTGTCGCCTTCCTGCAAGCTTACGTATTCACTTTTTTGGCGGCGATGTTTATCGGCAGTTCCATGCATCACCACTAGCCCTAGTCGGGCTCGATCGGTTGACGCCAACATATCCCCTTTCCCGTTTTCGCAAGTCGTAGTTCAGTTGGACTTCAAGGAGTTTAGCAAAGTGTTGAATCTCGTACGTCTCGGTTTGATGGTTTGTGGTTTCATGATGTTGATGGCCGTTCCGGCCTTTGCGCAGAGCGGTGGTGGCGGAAACGTCCCAGGCGCGATCGGAGCTGGCTTGGCGGTAATCGGCGCCGGGATCGGCATTGGATTCTTGGGCAAGGGTGCGGTCGAGTCGATTGCTCGCCAGCCTGACCAAGCCACGGTCATTCAGGTTGCGATGATCATCGCGGCAGCGTTGATCGAAGGTCTCGCGTTCTTCGCTGTATACGTCTGTATGACGCAAAACCCATTCAAATAGTCAAAACCCCGTCAGATCGCTCGGTGTTGTCCGATTCCTGGGCGATGCTTGGCTGGCGAAGTGTGTTGAGTTGAGGCACCGATGTTGAGGCTTGGTATGAACCTAAGAGTTGGCTCGATATTCTGGTCGTTCTTTTTTTCATTGTTGGTCTTCGGCTTAACCGCCAGTGCTCCAGCATTCGAAGAAGGGGCTCACAGCGACCCGGCGAACGGGTTTGCATCTGAGAGTAGCGACTCCCTGCTCGATTTCAAAAGCGACAAGGCTCTGTTTACAGCGATCGTTTTTGTGATCTTGTGCGCCGGTCTCTACTTTGCTGCATGGAAACCGATCTCCCAAGGGTTGGCTAAACGCGAAACCATGATCGCCACCATGATCTCGGATGCGGAGAAGGCTTCTCAGCAAGCTGCCTCAAAACTCAAAGAGTACGAGGCTAAACTCGCTGATGCTGCGGTTCAAGCTCAAGAACTAGTCAACCAGGCCAAGCGAGATGCGGAATCGGTCGCAGAGCGAATCAAAGCCGATGCCCAAGCCAACGCGACTCGCACGATCGATCGGGCGAAAGCCGAAATCGAAACCGCAAAGCAAGCCGCACTCAGCGAGTTGTCGACCAAGAGTACCGACTTGGCTTTTGGTTTGGCTCGCAAAGTCATCGGCCGTGAACTGCAATCGGGCGATCACCAGCGATTGATCAACGAAGCCTTGGGCCGTTTGCCCAGCGATAACTAGTCGATTACCAAACATCCTTTCGAGCACTCGATCCGTCATGGCTGAGCAATCCACCAAGATACCAACGGTCTTCGACAGCGAAGAGCAACAGGTCGGGGAAGTGTATGCGCGTGCACTGCTTGCGTCATTAGCTCCCCAGGATGCAGATGCCGTCGTCGATCAACTCGAGTCGTTGGTTCGAGATGTGCTCGACAAGAACCATCAATTCGAAACCGTCTTGGCCAATCCCAAGATGCCTGTTGAGAGCAAGTGGAATCTGCTTGATCGCGTCTTCGGCGGACGGATGGACGGGAAACTCCTGACGTTTCTGAAGGTCGTGGCCCGGCGGCAGCGTCTGAATGCGATTCGATCGATTCAGCTTGCTGCTTCCAAACTGCGAGACGAGGCGGCCGGGCGCATTCAAGTGCAAGTCACCGTGCCTCAACCCCTGAGCGACGCTGAGCGAATCTCGTTGGTTGAGCGACTCAAAACAGTATTCAAGAAAGACGTCCGGCTCGAGACACTGGTCGATCCCGCCATCATCGGTGGATTGGTCATCCGAGTCGGCGACACCGTTTTCGATGGCAGTATCGATGGTCAATTGCAATCGCTGCGAAAGACCGTCGGCGCACGAAGCGAAAACGCACTCCGGTCCGCAGCTGCAAACTTGTTCCAAGCCAGCTGACGTACCAACCAACCCTTTACCCTAAACCAAGATTCACAATAGCCGCACTTTGCAAACTGCGGCATGGCCATCAACGAGGTTGATCAAATGAAGTTTAACTCGGATGAAATCGCAGCCGTCATTCAAAAAGAGATCGAGCAATTCGGCAGCCAAATCGATGTCCGAGAGGTTGGAACCGTTCTCGAAGTCGGTGACGGTATCGCCCGCGTATACGGCTTGTCCGGCGTCATGTCGGGCGAGATGGTCGAGTTTCCCAGCGGCGTGATCGGACTGGCTTTCAACCTCGAAGAGAAGTCGGTCGGTGTGATCATCCTTGGGGACTACCTGAGTATCAACGAAGGGGACGAAGTTCGAGCCCTCGGCACCCTCTTGAGTGTTCCTGCTGGCGATGCGGTCATCGGTCGCGTGCTCGATCCACTGGGCAACCCTCTCGACGGCAAAGGCCCTGTTAATGCATCGGTCCGTCGCCCAGTTGAAATCATCGCCACCGGCGTAGCGGAACGACAACCGGTTCATGAGCCGATGCAAACCGGGATCAAAGCGATTGACGCGATGACCCCCATTGGGCGCGGTCAACGCGAATTGGTGATCGGCGACCGCAAGACGGGCAAGACCGCGATCGCTATCGACGCGATCATCAATCAAAAAGGTAAAGGGGTGAAGTGCTTCTACGTCGCGATCGGCCAGAAGGAATCCTCCGTCGCCCTCATCATCGACGCTCTCGAAAAGAACGGCGCGATGGACTACACGACGGTCATCGTTTCTGGAGCCAGTGCACCGGCTCCGCTCCAGTACGTTGCACCCTACGCAGGTACTGCGATGGCCGAACATTTCATGTTCAACGGCCAACATGCTTTGATTGTCTATGACGATTTGAGCAAGCAAGCCGTGGCCTACCGACAATTGAGCTTGTTGATGCGTCGTCCGCCAGGACGCGAAGCTTTCCCCGGTGACGTGTTCTACTGCCACAGCCGTTTGCTCGAGCGATCCGCAAAGCTCTCGAAGGAACTCGGTGGCGGTTCTCTGACCAGTCTCCCGATCATCGAAACACTCGAAGGGGAAGTGTCCGCATACATCCCAACCAACGTGATATCGATCACCGATGGACAGATCTATTTGCAACCCGACTTGTTCTTCGCCGGTATTCGTCCTGCGATGAACGTCGGTATCTCGGTCTCTCGCGTCGGTGGCAACGCACAGATCAAAGCGATGAAGAAAGTCGCCGGTGGCTTGCGACTTGACTTGGCCGCGTTCCGAGAACTCGAAGCGTTCGCTCAACTCGGTACCGAACTCGATCCCGCGACCCAAGCCAAGCTCGATCGCGGATACCGAATGGTGGAGTTGCTCAAGCAATCACAGTATCAACCGATGGACGTCGCCGAACAGATCGTCAGCTTGTACGCCGGTACACGCGGTTACCTTGACGACATTCCTGTCGCAAAGGTTCGCGAATTCGAAACCGGATTGCTCACGTTCCTTCGCGATCGCAAACCTGAAGTCAGTCAGAAGATCCGCGATGTCGCCGACTTGACCACCGAAGTGGAAGAAATGATCAAGTCGACCATCACTGCGTTCAAGGCAACCTTCCGCTAGTCGGTCATCCTCAGGATCCTCCAGCATGGCCAACATTCGGCAACTCGACAAACGTCGCAAAAGCGTTCGCAACATTCGCAAGATCACGCGGACCATGGAACTGATCGCTACCGCGCGATTCAAGAAAGCCATGGACCGTGCGGCCGCCGCGACCGATTACACCAAGGCGATCACCAAGATCGTGCAGGACTTGGCGAAGAGCGGTACCGATGTTACGCATCCGCTACTGTTGCCGCATGAGTCGGTCAAGGCCGTGGACATGCTCGTCCTGACCGCGAACCGCGGATTGTGCGGTGGTTACAACGGCTCGGTCGTTCGAGCTGCATTGCAGAAGCGGGCCGAGATCAAGGAGCAAGCTGACTCGGGAAGCACCTCGGTCAGCGGCAAACGCGGGATCTCGGCCTTCCGTTTCGCGAATGTGCCGGTCGAAAAAACTTACACCGAATTCGATGATCAACCCAGCTTCGATGCGGTCGCGAAAATCGCCGACGAGTTGATCAGTCGCTACATCACCGGTCGCATCGACCGAGTGGACGTAGCTTACACGCGGTTCGTGAGCAGCTCGAAGCAGATTCCTGTCGTCGAAACGTTGTTGCCCTTCTCGGGTATCGAAGTTCCACAAGATGATTCTGCTAAGGCATCGAAGATCCGCGATGACTACGAGTTTCTTCCCTCTGCGGAAGGGATCCTCGAAGAGGTCGTACCCGCTAGCTTCCGTGCTCGACTCTTCAAGTGCTTTCTCGATGCCGCTGTGAGCGAACAGATCGCACGCATGGTCGCGATGAAAAGCGCTACCGAAAACGCAGGGGACCTGATCAAGTCCTTGTCCCGAACCTTCAATCGTGCTCGTCAGAGCAAGATCACGCAAGAGATCATGGAAATCATCGGAGGTGTCGAAGCCTTGGGCTAAGGTCCACGTTTCGTTCACTCTCCTAGCAGTTCAGCTTTTAACAAACACCCTTCATTCATCCAAACCTGTTCAGTCCGAACGAATCAGAGAAAATCATGAGTGCTTCCACCAAGCAAGGGGTCGGCAAAATCAGCCAGGTGATCGGTTCGACCTTCGACGCCGAGTTTCCCGAGTCCCAGCTTCCCCCGATCTACAACGCAGTCAAAGTCGCTAGCGACAAAAAGGGTGTGAAAATCAACCTCACCGGAGAAGTGCAGCAGCACTTGGGTGGAGGACGCGTTCGATGCGTTGCTCTGGGTAGCACCGACGGTCTGATGCGAGGTCTCGATTGCGTCGATACTGGCAAACCGGTTTCGGTTCCTGTTGGCGAAGGAACCCTCGGTCGCGTGTTCAACGTTCTTGGCGAACCGATCGATCAACGTGGCGAAGTCAAGGCTTCGGATAGCTGGCCTATTCACCGATTCGCTCCTGCGGTTTCTGAATTGTCCACTAACACCGAAGTGTTCGAAACCGGTATCAAGGTGATCGACTTGCTCACCCCGTTCGTCCGCGGTGGTAAGGCAGGTTTGTTCGGTGGTGCAGGTCTCGGTAAGACGGTTATTCTGCAGGAACTCATCGCCCGCGTTGCAAGCTCTCACGGTGGTTACTCGGTGTTCGCGGGTGTCGGTGAGCGAACTCGCGAAGGAACGGACCTTTGGCTTGAAATGCAGGAAGCCGAGATCGGCAAGACCGGTCGCAAGGTTATTGAACAAACCTGCATGGTGTTCGGCCAGATGAACGAGCCACCGGGATCGCGTCTTCGAGTTGCTCTGTCGGCATTGACGATGGCCGAATACTTCCGCGATACGACCGGTAAGGATACCCTTCTATTCGTTGACAACATCTTCCGCTTCTCACAAGCGGGTTCTGAAGTATCGGCGCTCCTGGGCCGTATGCCTTCCGCGGTGGGTTACCAGCCAACGCTCGCAACCGAGATGGGTGCGTTGCAAGAGCGGATCACTTCGACCAAGCGTGGTGCGATCACTTCGGTTCAAGCGGTTTACGTCCCTGCGGACGACCCGACCGACCCTGCACCAGCGACCGCGTTCGGGCAGCTCGACGCGTTCATCTATCTCGAGCGTTCGATTTCGGAAAAGGGCATTTATCCCGCGATCGATCCACTGGCATCCAACTCCCGTATTCTCGACCCGGCGATCGTCGGCGACCGGCACTACAACATCGCTCGTCGTGTGCAGCGAACGTTGCAGCGGTATCGTGAACTGCAGGACATCATCGCCATCTTGGGTGTCGATGAATTGAGTGAGGAAGACAAGACAGTCGTACGTCGCGCTCGACGCATCGAGCGATTCCTGTCGCAACCGTTCTTGGTCGCCGAAGTGTTCACTGGCAAGCCGGGTGAAATCACCACTTTGCCAGACACGATCCGCAGCTTCGAAGAAATTTGCGACGGCAAGTGGGATCATCTCCCCGAGTCCGCGTTCATGTACGTAGGTCCGATCGAACAAGTTGAAGAACAGGCCAAGAAGATGGCCGCTCAAGGTAAGAAGTAATCATGAGCGATCGAACTGTACATTGCGTGGTCGTGACTCCGGAAAAAACGGAGCTCGATGTGCGTTGCGATGCGTTGATTTTGCCGATGTACGACGGCGAGCTGGGTGTTCTTCCCGGACGCGCTCCGATGGTTGGTCGCTTGGGCTTCGGTCTGCTGAAGATTAGATCAGCGGGCAAGGAAGATGTATGGTTCGTCGACGGCGGGTTCGTTCAGGTAACTCGCGAAGCGGTACAGGTTCTGACCGATCGGGTCATGAGACAGGATCAAATCGATCGACCTGCGGCGGAGGCCGACCTCCAAAAGGCGCTTGAGATCAAACCTAATTCGCCGGAAGCCTCCGCACTTCGGGACCGATCGCTCTCTGCCGCACGGGCAAAGATTCGTCTCAGTAGCAGGTAATGTGATGGAAAAACGCAAGGGAAGCAGCTTCGCGGGAGTCGGCGTTGCAATCGTCACTCCGTTCAAGGATGGAGTACTGGACGTTGCGAAGCTCAAAGAGCAGATCGAATTCCAGATCGCGGCAGGCGTTACCTTCTTGGTTCCTGTAGGTACCACGGGTGAATCGCCGACCTTGACCCATGAAGAACATGAACGGGTTATTAGCGAAGTCGTCCAACTCGCGGCCGGTCGATGCAAAGTCATGGCGGGTACGGGCAGCAACTGCACAGCCGAAGCCCTGCGGCTGACCCGATGGGCTGCCAAAGCTGGTGCTGATGCCTCGTTGCAGGTAGCACCCTACTACAACAAGCCCACGCAGCGCGGATTTTACGAACACTTCAAAGCCATTGCCGAAGATGTCGGTATCCCTCACTGCGTTTACAACATCCCGGGGCGATCTGCAAAGAACATCGAACCGGAAACGATTGCGAGACTCTCGGAATTGACCAACATCACCATGGTCAAAGAAGCAACAGGATCGCTGGATCAGTGCTCGCAGATTCTCAATACGACCAACCTGACGGTTCTCAGCGGCGATGATTCGTTGACGTTGCCGATGATGAGTATTGGAGCCGAGGGTGTCATTTCTGTGGCGGGCAACATCGTGCCACAAGATTTATTGGCTATGGTGCGAGCGGCCCTCGCTGGAAACTTCGCCGAAGCATCGCGACTGCACCATAAGCTTTTTCCACTATGCCGCGACATGTTATCGTTGGCTACCAATCCGATCCCGGTCAAGGGTGCGATGAAGTTGCTGGGCCGAGACACCGGTGAATTGAGGTTGCCGATGACGGAATTGGAGCCGAAGGAATTCGACGCTTTGCGCCGTACGCTGCAAAAGTACGGGATCCTCGCTTAGGTTCATCGCCCCACGGATGGCAAGCTGAGTACCTAATCTGCGATTCCTCGCAAGGCATCGAACCGATCTTGTGCCTCTTTGAGAGACGCTCGCAACGCATCGATCTCATCTTCGAGTTTGTTGAGCTTGTCCAGATAACGCTTGTGCAACTCGTCGTCTCGAGCCACCGCAGTCAGTAAGTCCTTGATTCGATTCTGCTCTTGAGTGGTTTGGTGCAACTCCCGA
>CAYXFO010000087.1:0-12868 GCA_964464255.1 uncultured Pirellula sp. | reverse complement strand
TTTTATGAGCGGCTCGTCGGCCAGCGAAACGCGATCCACGCAGTTGTCGATCTGATCGCATTGATTAAAGCGGGGTTGACCGATCCATCCAAACCTTTGGGAACTTTTCTATTCGTCGGACCGACGGGGGTAGGCAAGACGGAACTCGCTCGATCGCTAGCCCAGTATTTATTCGGAAGCTCCGATAGGCTCATCCGCTTGGATATGTCGGAGTACCAAAGTTATGAAGCAGTTGTAAAACTGGTCGGACGTCCGAACATGCCCGATTCGCCCAGCGGTTTGCTGGCTCGCGTCAAGCAGTATCCATTCTCGGTTGTTTTGCTCGATGAGATCGAGAAAGCAGATGCATCGGTGTTCGATCTGCTGTTGCAGTTGCTCGATGCAGGCCGACTGACCAGAGCTTCCGGGGAAACCGTCAACTTCACACAGACCGTGATTATTCTGACCAGCAACCTGGGGGCGACGAAACCCGGAGCAAGCGGATTTGGTTTTCGACCGGGCGATGGAGACGCCGACCAGGAATCCTCAGACGAGCAGATCGAACTTGCTATCCAGAATTTTTTTAGGCCGGAGTTGGTCAACCGGATCGGGCGGATCATCCGATTCGACTCGCTGAGCCGGGAAGACGTTCGATCGCTTGCGACACGTGAGGTAGGTGCGGTGTTGATGCGAAATGGAATTCGTCGACGGCGTTTACAAGTCGACATCGATCGTGGAGTAATCGATCTGTTGGCTAATGTAGGGTACGATGCGCGCTACGGTGCAAGACCTCTCAAGCGAGCCGTCGAACGTCTTGTGCTTGCGCCGCTGGCGCGATTCCTCGCCGAGATGGATACCAAGAATCCGCCGAGTCTGCTGCAACTCTACCCATCCGGCGACGGGATCAGACTCAGATGCATCGATAATGAACGAACTCGCCGACAGCATTTGGACACTCGCGTTCGGATCGCTGATCCTGTGGATGGGCGAACGCGTCTCGTCGATCGAGCCCATGCAGTCGAGCGATTGGTTGAGTTTCGCACCCTCCTGGACAACATTCAAAGTGTTTTTCGCGAACGCAACTATGCGGATCGAAAAACCGATCTGGTTCGCAAGAGCGGGGCCCGCGATTTTTGGGATGATACCAGCTCCGCTGCCCAACAACTCGCGGAACTCTATCAGATCGAGAGACTGCAGGAAGTGATCGAGTCGCTGGAAAAAGGATATCTCGACTTGGAGACGCGACTGAGCAAGATAAGGGGAAACGTCTCGACTGCAGGTTTGCCAGCCATCGTTTACGAAATCGAACAACATCAGCGCGAGATTTGCTTAACCAGATTTGCCATGCTTTGCGAAGATTCGAGACAACGTTGCGATGCGTTTATCGTTCTAGACGCTATCGATCAACGTTCCGCCAAGCACCTAACCCGAATCGCGGGCATGTACAGAGCATGGGGGAATCGGCTCGGCTTTCGTGTTGCAGCTGTTCACGAAGAGTCATTCGACAGCGGTGATCTCAAGCAGATCGTATTGCAGATCGAAGGAATCGCCGTTTTCGGGATTCTGGAAGGGGAACAGGGTCTGCACGAAATCGACGAAGGGCCGTCCAAAGGGCAATCGATAGTCAAAGTATCAGTCCTGCCGATCGCCAATCAAGAAGTCGATAAATCCCTCATCACACTCACTCGAAAAAGTCTCCGAGGCCGGGGAAAATACATCGTGAATCTCAAGACGGAAGTGACAGCAACCTACACACCCAGCGGCCAGAGAATCCGTTTGGTCAATGACTTGGAGTCCAGCGCGGCTGAGGATTGCGCTCGAGATTTGATGCGTTCGGAAATCGAACGGCAACGAGTCTTAATGGACCAAAGTAGCACGGAGGTATCTCGCGATTCCCGCCCTATTGTGCGCCGCTGGTGGCTTGGAAACCAATCCGATGTCCGCGATCCTCGAACAGATGTTTCCGTGCGACGTATCAAAGATGTCGAGTCAGGTTTGATCGATGCGTTTCTGTTGGCTTGGCTGGAACGAAAGTAATCGCTACAGCTTTTTCTCAAGCAGTGCGGCGATCAACTCGGGCTTTTTTTCTGCTTTGAGGTGTTCGAGTTGATCGGCTGGCACACCGATGCGCTCGAGGTTCTTGAACAGACTCTCCCAGACTTTCTCCCGCTTCTTTCCTTCGGCCAAATAAAGTTCCGTCAACAACTCTTGGGATCGCTGGAATGCTACATCATCTCGATTCTTGTAATAGTTCTTGATGATGCTTTGTTGATGACGCGTGTAGTTTTCCATCGGCATGACGCGACTCCTGATTGATGGTGTACGAATGTTGATGGTGTACGAATCGGCAGATTGAATCAGCTGGCCATTTCCTCGAGCATTTTGTCGATGCCCGGCAAACTGACGCCGTGAGTTAGTTCCTTAAGGGCTTGAACGTGAACCTGCTTGGCAGCAGCGACCGCTTGATTCATCGCTTCGAGGATCAGACGCTGCGCGGTCGCCTTGTGTTCGGGGCAATGAAACAGGGAATCGGATAGCTCCACCGTTTGAGCCACTCCGAGACCATTGAGTTCCACGTTGACTTCATGGTCTCCTTCGCAAGCTCGGCCCCTCACTCGCTTGATCGCCAGTTGTCGCTTGAGTTCGGGCATCCTATCGCCCAAGCGGGTCGCCGTTTGCATCAGCGCGTGAAGGCTAGTCAGGTTCTTGAACATGGTGGAGCGAGAAAGTTATTGAAAGCGGACTTGCATCCAACCATCGTCGATCGTCAAGTCGGCCAGGCGCAAGTCTTTGACTTGATCGGGCAGTTTCTCAGCCCAGTTGAGGGGTTCCTCAAGCAATTGGGGGCGAAAAAGTTGATCGAACTTGCCTTTGAGGAATGTTCGCAAGGCAACGGCGAAAACACCTTTCTGTTGCGATTCGGAAAACGCGATATTAACGTCCCCTTCGCGATGCAATTGGATACGACCGTCGGCAACTTCGACGCGGTATGCGGCATCGACCGTGGCTGCATCCAAGGATTTGTCCTCACGATCCAAACGGCTGATCCGCACTCGGAACTTGACGAGCGAATCATCGAGCAGGATTTCGACGGGCTGGAACCCCTGAAGGGTGATCGACCAGGAACCGTCGTCCTCTTTGCGAGGAATGCGTTTGGCTGCCTCACCGAACTGGGCAATGTAGCCGTCCATGTCCTCGCTGCGAATCACCCGCCCGGCGAGGACCGGATCGAGTAGGTTGCCGACGAGCGATTGATGGACTTGAAGAGTGATCCCTTGCGTACTCAACGGGAGGGAGCATGGGCCAGGCGCGGCCAACTGCGTGCCGTTTTGAACATTCCAAATGAGCGCCATGCAATCCGGAGTACTCCAAGAAGTCCGTCGCGGCCTCTCGACTCCCAACCTTGCCAACTCGGTTTTCGCTGCATCCTGCAAGCGCACGTTGGCTTCTGACAACTGCGTTTCAAGTTGCTCGTGGAATTGACGTTTGACACGATTTTCCAATCGAACCAAGCTGACCCGGTCGGCTTGGGGTTTGCGTTTGGCCGCTTCCTTGGCCGCGATCTTGCGGACGATCGCCAACCGATGCTCGATACTGTTGATGCGAGTGCGAAGATCGGCATCGGCGAACGTGTCGCCCAACGTAACGAGCCCGGATTCGGTCAAAGCGATCGACTCGGCAGCAGTGATACCCGCTTGGCTCGATGTGTTGAGAACCACTGAACGGTTGTAGCCACGACTCGTTCCTTGGAAGTCGCCCATCAACTGGAGGCTCATGGTGGCTTGCCAAGGGCCGTCGATCAGCCGCGGCGCTACCCTGCCAGTCAAATACCCCTGACCTCGCACCCGCGTCCCTAAGATCGTTTCATTGATCGGATTGAATTCGTTAATCAAACGAGAGAATCTTTGCTCGATAACGTCGCTACCCAAAACCAGTCGGGCGTTGGGGCTGGCGTACGCATTGCGGACTTCGGACACCAAGCTTGGAGCTTGATTGCTGTCGTGCAAATAGGAAACCGTTTGAGCGAGGGAATGCAGACTGGCGACGTCGCTGAATCCTTTTGGCCCCTGTGCCTGCTCCAGCAATCGTTGTAGGCGATTGCGAAGAATGGTCACCGTGTTGTCTGGTTTGGCTGCGAATCGTTGCGAACGAACGTAGCGAGCCAACGCATCCCGGACTTGGGTGAATTGGGTCATCTCCAGGCCTTGGTAATTCTGACGGAACCGCTTCTCCACTTCGGTGAGCAAACCCAAATTCGGTTCGGTCTCGGCCAGCGATTGCTTGGCCGCGTCGAGCTTTAGAAACTCGCGCCATCTCGGGCCTTGAATCGGTGAGGTCGCAAGAAAAGCGTCGAGATTTTGAAGGGCTGCTTCCAGTTGTTGACGTTGGGGATCGGAACTCGGAATCCTCTCCGGCACCAATCCTGCTTCGGCTTGTTGGATCAACTCCGGCCACCGAGAACCTGCCGACTCTTGGGCGATTAGTCCGATGGGGGACGAGATGGCCGTGGCGAACGATAGGAAAGGAAGCCACGTTGATGGAAATTTCATTGCCTGCTCCTTGGTTGGCGAAATCTTGGCGCGCGAACGCCTGTGCCAGTGTAGTGAACATCGGGTCCCCCTCCTAGCACCCCAAACTTCCCAATCTGCCTCGTTTGCCGTGAAAATCATCGGGTCCAATCACAGGGCGCAATTCGCCTTGCTCCAGGACCAGGGCAATTGCTAGTGTCCCAGAAAAGTGCACGGAGTTGTTCGTCATGGCCAGTTTTCAGGCAATCCATATGCGTGATGTCCTTCGATTTTTGTTCTGCACGTTCTGGACAACCCTCACAATTTTCGGGTGGGGAGCAAGTTCGCATGCACAAATCAAAGGGACGAAGGAGCCTCAACCGATCGCTTTTTACGGAGAAGGCTACGTCCTGCTTCATCACGGAAACGTCATTCACGGTTTCGTGAAACCTCAAGCGGATCGGATCACGATCGCTCTGGACAAAGGAAACGAGGTCACCGTTCCCAACCGACAGGTACTGACCATCGGAAAGAACCTGGAGGCTCTTTACACGTTCCAGGTCCGAGCGATTCGGAAGTGGGGAACCGGCGAGCATTGGCACCTGGCCCAGTGGTGCATCCAAAACGGATTGCTCGACCAAGCGATTGAGCACTATACGGAACTCGAAAAAACCGCATCGGCCTCCCCAAAATTCAAACAACTAGATCTACAGCTTCGACAAGCTCTTCTGGCCGACAGCCAAGTCCAACAAGCGCTCGAAGAACAAGGGATTCCCAACCCTATCGTTCCAGCAAGCTTCCAGGAAGTGATCCAACCGCCCAAGACTTTGTCCGAAGAGCATGGCAACGACGTACAGATTGAATCGGATCGTATCCCACGAGTGGTTCCCGGCTATCTGCGACGCAGCTTTCAGACCGAAGTGCTTCCAATCGTCGTATCTCGATGCGGTCAGTCTGGCTGCCATGGAATGTTATCCAAGACGGATTTTCAGATTTTTCAACCCGTCGGTGAGCAGGCTGCATCCCTCAGTCAGCGAAACCTCGAGGCCATTATGTCCTATGTCGATCATAAGGAGCCTATCCAAACCAGTTTGATACAGTATGCAATTCGACCGCATGGTTCGCAGCGCAATCCGAGCATTCAACCCAATCGCGAGGAGGATCGAGTGCTCATGGAAAAAGTTCTTCAATGGTTAAAGTCCTTGGCGGAATCCGAATCAGGTACGACTGCCAGCGAACCTTCTCGGGTCGCTCCAGCGATGGCCATAGTTCCCAAGAGCGCGTTTCGGGAGCAAACCCGAAGGAAGACCGACGAAGACCTGCCGCAGCAAGATCGGAATGCGAAACTTTCGAAACCCGCCAAGTCGGCGCCACCCCCGGTCATCCTCAATGCTTCGGAACTCAAGGAGATCGAAGAAGCTATCGCTAAGCTCGAACAAAAGCATTCGGAGAAAAAGGGGACCAAAGATCCTTTTGATCCATCGGTTTACAACGCGAAATTCTCAGGAGAGAAGCCGGTCACTCCACAGAAGTAGTCTCGGCGGTTCACACGAAGTCTCGACTTCTTATACCTTGCGATCACCCAGAGAACAGCAACGCCGAACGGTCAAGGGATCTATGAAGGCGATGTTCGCGACGATCATCATGACTCCAAAGGTGATCATTCCCAAAAAGATCGCGATGCCACCATGGACTAAGACCGCCATAGCCAACATCCAGGGCCGCGTCCAACGGTTCCAGATCAACGTCGAATAGGAGCATTCCCAAAAGAGGGTAGCATGCGTTGCAATCGCCCCCAAAGTCGGCACCGATCCGATCCATAGGAGAGACGAGGATTGATATTCATAGGAAGCAGCCGTGAACCAAGTCGCGCTGCCATCCCACCACATCCATCCTCGAAGCTTGCCAAGACCTCCGAATAGATAGATCACGCATAGGTGCAACTGAATCAACCTGGTTGCTAGGTTGTTGTTCCACGAAGCAATCGGTGGCTTGTTGCCTGCGAGGTGGGCATCCAAACTCCAAACACTTCCCGAGTCAGCGATGCACAAGTACATCGTCAACATCAAGACAATCTGATCGAGTCCGAACAAGAACGGAGCCAGACGATGCGCCGTCAACAAGGTCGCAAGCCAGGCGATGGGTATCGACCAGCGACTCGCCAGCCCAAGACACATACAACCTCCCGCAGTCAGTGCCACCACTTCGTGGACCCATGCGAGCATCGTTGATTCGGTATTGGCCAAGTAGGTCCACTTCCATTGCTCAGCGTGCAAGCCTCGGATAAACTCGCCGCTCAACAACGCGTTCGGGCCGAAGAACGCCTCCATCCTTAGCATCCAAATCAGATGGATGTAGGCCAACATCGCGCCGGTCGCAATGCGAATCGCCGCCAGTGCATAGGGCATTTGAGGGCGAAAAAAGAAATCGAACAGGCTCGATGCCGTGGTTTTCGATGTCACCGGGGTGACTCCTCCAGCAAGACTAAAGCTCGAGGGTCGTCCAATCGCCAAGCTTGCCTAAGGATCTGCTCGGGGGTCAACAGGATGCGCTCCACTCGATGCAAAGTCACTCGCTCCGCTCCTAGCGAGTGCGAAAGACTATTGCTGAGAGAACTTTGCAACCGCTCATACCGAATCCTATCCCGCTTCCATCGGACGACGAATTCCTCATCCGCCATGTCTTCGGGTAGCAACCGATCTGGAGCAAACATGTTGTTGTAGAACTCCGACAGCATGAAATAACGATGATACAAAAGCCGGGGCCATTGCTTCGTCCGATCGGGAAATACCGTCTCGAAGCGGTCCAAATGCAATCCAATCTCCGCCACTTGGTTGGTGGTCTGCAGTTGAACCGATTCCTTCGAGACTGCTACCAAGTGACTCGGACCTGGGTTGGGTGCAAAGAAAAAATACCCGTGATCCAGATAGAGCCATTCGACATAGGGAGCTGACCATCGTCGAATCGCCAAGAATTCGGGACTAGCCTGAAATTCGCTCTGAGAAAAAAAACGGAGGGGCTCCGCCACCACCGCTATCAAGTGCAGGGAAACCAAGATCAATATGACCCATTTCCAAGTCGGAGGACATTCCCGCAGCTCGGTTGGATCCGGTGTTGGCTTCATTTCCAAATTCCTTTTCTTCAATGCACCCAAGTGTCCGGATCAGACGAAATCTAATCAAGAGGGGCTCTAACCAATGGGGCTTCTAGCCAATGGGAGTAGGTGCAAGCAAACTAGCGTGGCCTGCGACGAGCAGTAGAAAAACTGAGGCCCAAAAAGGTGGCGATGAGTAAACCACCCGAAGCCAACGATCCCACCATCCAAGGTTTCCGCTCTTCGTAATATCGGCTGATTTGAAAGTAGGGAAGCGGTTCCGATTCTTCGGGCAAACCTACGTCCACCATGTAGTTCCAATGCTCCCAACTGATGGCTATCGGTTCGGCCATGGACTCATCGTACAAACCTTGGAAGAACTCGTCCTCGGTATGGCCAAAAACGATCGGGGACCGCCAACGATCGTAGGCTAGCCAACAACCGTACGACAGGCATATAGATCCGAGAAGAAGCAGACTCGCGAGCAATAGGCGAAACCCGAGCGAATTACCCACTGGAGTCCCACGCTGCTGCTTACCCACTAAGTTGGGGGGCGAGTCGGGAGGAAGTAACCGCAGTTGGCGAGTTCCAGGAACATCGACCACCTTGCCGCATTTCGGACATGGCATGGATGAACCGGCTTGAGCAACCCCGACTGAGATCGAGGCTTGGCACATGGGGCACGGCAGAAGGTATCGAGACATAATCGGCTTGGCTTGATCGACTTGGCTAGGAAGTATGGAAATTGCTAGCAGCCCCTGCCAGTCACGTGTCGGTGTCCAGTCCAGGTCTGCGGGGGTAAAAGTAGGCTCAAATTAGTGTAATTAAACCTCGGGAGTTGTTGCGGATGAGCACTAGACCCGGCGGTTGACCGAGCTAGAATGAGTCTGCGTTGGTGATGCAAATCCATGTTTGCACTACCGGGGAATGAATCAATCAACTAGTCGAAATCCGGTCAGCCGTAGGTTGATCCAACTCAGCTATTCGAGATCGATGCATTCCCGAGCGAGCGGACGATGGACTGAACTTCATTACGCATTAGGTGCGATGCCGTTCAGTCCCTTTCCCGATACGATCCTGTTCATCCGAGTCACATAAAGCGCCCGGCATCCTATCTTACTCGTCCGGGCTAATCGCAAAAACACGACCGATGAATCCGATCCGAAGGGATGGCAGTCGTCTGCTCGCTACAGCGACAAGGATGGTTCCATGGTCGTGTTTCTTCGTGCGATAATTCAACACAAACTGAATCTGCTCAAGTCCTGTTTTTCGATGCCTCGTGTTTTTACCGAGCGCGGGAACTACACTGGAGTCGGTTTCGGTCGTAAACGCTTCCCCCGAACATAGCCCTACGGCGGATCGTTCTGGTGGTTGAGTGGATGACGGCCGCAGTGCGAAGATCTGCGTTCATGCCACGGTAGGCTCGCATTATTCGTAAAAATTTACCATTTATTCCGGGAGTCGAGTTCGCGGTTAGATTGGTGTTACACTTCCTTTGCCTTATTCAGGACGCTCGATTTGCGGCCTCGGAGAGGGAATGGATAGTCACCCGGCTGACCTCACTCTCATCCTGCATTTTTTTCGTGGTTTTGAGGAACTATGACCTTGTTTGACGGCCTGTTGGATTTTGATGATGATCTGCCTCGCAGCGCTGATGACTTGGATGGCTTACGCAAACTGTCGTTAGAAGAAGAAGGCGAAGAGCTGACCGATACCGTGGTCGATGTGGTTGTGCCTGAAGATCAGGTGCAGCTCGAGAGCGAAGACGATTTGCTCTCCTCCATCGACGATGTGGAAACGTGGTCCGACGATCCGGTCCGTATGTACCTGACGCAGATGGGAGAGATTCCTCTCCTGACGCGCCAAGAAGAAATCCGTTTGGCGAAGAAGATCGAGGTAACTCGTCGTCGCTTTCGGACCAAACTCTTGGAATGCGACTATGTGATTCAGTACGCATACAAGATTCTGCGACGCGTTCACACCGGTGAACTGCCGTTCGATCGGACGGTCCAAGTCTCGGTCACAGATCGACTCGAGAAAGATCAGATTCTTGGGCGTTTGCCCAATAATCTGAAAACGCTGGATGTTCTGCTCAAACGCAACCGTCGAGATTATCGCGACGCGCTCAGCCGATCTCTGCCGGCCAAGAAGCGGCGGGAAGCTTGGCTCAGTCTCGGTCGCCGACGCCGCAAGGCGGTTCGGCTCATCGAAGAACTGGGACTCCGCACCCAACGTATCGAAGCCATGATCGGCGTGCTCGAGCGACTCTCGGAGCGCATCGATGAGATCAAGCACGATTTGGCGACTCTCAAGTCGCACCAAGTCGCCCCCTCGCAGGTCGCCCAACTGCGTCGCGAGTATCGCCAGATCCTCGTCGCCACTCAAGAAACCCCCTCCTCGTTGCGCAACCGCGTCAACATGGTCAAACGGGTTTTCACCGAGTACCAGCACGCGAAAAAGCAACTCAGCGAAGGGAACCTCCGCTTGGTCGTCTCGATCGCCAAAAAGTATCGCAACCGCGGTCTGAGCTTCCTGGACCTCATCCAGGAAGGGAACGCGGGGCTGATGCGCGCGGTGGATAAATTCGAGTACCGTCGCGGTTTCAAGTTCTGCACCTACGCAACCTGGTGGATCCGCCAAGCGATCACTCGCGCGGTGGCCGACCAAAGCCGAACGATTCGCATCCCGGTCCACATGGTCGAGACCATGTCCCGGGTCCGAAACGTCTCGCGCCAGTTGCTGCAGGAGTTGGGCCGCGAACCAACCCTCGAAGAAACCGCTCGGCGAGCAGAAACGACCATCGAAGAAGCTCGCCGCGTTCTCGCGATGAGCCGATATCCCATCTCTCTCGATCGACCCGTCGGCAACAGCGAAGATAGCCAGTTCGGCGACCTCCTTCCGGATGGTACCGCCGAAAGCCCGGCCATCGGTGCTGGCCAAGAAATGTTGCGCAATCGCATCAACTCGGTACTCAAAACCTTGAGCTACCGCGAACGCGAAATCATCAAACTCCGCTACGGACTCGGTGACGGATACAGCTATACGCTGGAAGAAGTCGGGCACATCTTCAAGGTGACCCGAGAACGAATTCGTCAAATCGAAGCCAAAGCGGTGCGCAAACTTCAACAGCCCAGCCGATCCCAGGAACTGGTTGGCTTCCTGGACTAACGACCCAGGTTCGACATCGCTGATCAACAACGCAAAACCCCGTTGGAAAGCATCCAACGGGGTTTTCATTTTCATGCCTCATCCAATTCCAGGCGAGTGCCAAACGACTTGCTGCTCTCAAAATACAACCGACACGCGAAGTTCGTTGACTCGTGGCACTTTACCATCCCTAAACCAAAAAGTTCCGATACAAAATCCGATCCGAACTTTGTGTTCACGCTCTTGCCTTGTCCATCCTCGTGCTGCCAGGCCACTAACCATTCCTCGAACTGCTCCGCCAAACGCTTCAGGTCTAGGCCGGTTCCCAACAGATCTCCTAGTTCTTCGCATCGCCCCCTGATGCTTGTCAACGACAACTTCTTAGAGGCCTCCATCCAGTCCAACTGGTACCCCAACTGCTTCGTGATCTTCCGCAGATCATGGAATCGCTCTACTTCTGCTGCTTCGGTCAATACCGGTTTCACCCGGCTCCTTCCAAGCCGGTAACTATGCAACAAGCCGATGGCGGGTTTCGTTGCTCTTACGCTGGAAGCGACTGCTGGAAAGCGATTGCGTAGCTTTTCGATCCGCTGGCATGATCGAATCAAGGTTGCATGGATCGTATCGGCGTCTTTCGCTAGGTCCAAAGAAAGTGATTCGATGAATGCTACGAGCACGCACCTCGATGAGTCGTGTAAGGCTGGACCTTCAGATTTTTCGAGCAGCGTTTTCGCGGTTTCCAATGCGACATGTCGATCTCGCGAGTGCGAAAGAGACCTGGCGACCTCCGCGATTTTACGTCTGAATCTCCGAACCTCGCCACCTTGGCCTGGATAGAAAAGTTCCAACAAGGCACGGACCCGTTTCCCCAATTTACGAAAGATATGGACCTGTTCCTCGAGAGATTCCCCCTGGGCATCGGGAAGCCGAGCCATGGTCTCGAGGTTTCGATCGATATCTTCGATAAAGCGACGGTGCATCTTCCGCTCCTGGCAGCGTACCGAGTTCACTCGCAGCGAGTGCAACGACTATCATAATCACGATATGGAACATCGCCGAATTCACGTTTGTGGAAGAGTCCAGGGGGTCGGATTCCGTCCTTTTGTCTGGAGATTGGCCCGCGAGCATCAGCTCCGAGGCTCTGTGCGCAATCATGGCTGCCATGTCTCGATCGAAGCTTGCGGCTCCTCCCTGTCGCTGGATGCATTCCTGCAGAGACTGCAGCTACCAACCTTGCCACAAGCGGTGATTGAACGGGTAGAAGTCGGACCAAGTACCGAGATTGCGGACGGGACGTATTCCGATTTCCGAATTCTCGAGTCTACAGTCCCCGATGATTCCGAACCGAGAATCCCGGCGGATAGCGCAACTTGCAACGCATGCGTGACGGAAATGAACGATCCAGGGAATCGTCGGTATGGCTATCCCTTCATCCAATGCAATGACTGTGGGCCTCGCTTTACTATCATCGAGTCGCTCCCATTCGATCGCTCTCGAACCACCATGCGGGAGTTTCCGCTTTGTTCGCAATGCGAGGAGGAATACCGCGATCCCAACAATCGCCGCTTTCATTGCCAAACCATCGCGTGCCCGGACTGCGGGCCAAGGTTGTCGTGGCTAGGGGAGGATTCCGACGAAAGACACGATCCGGTTTCGATCGCGGCGCAAGCTGTCCAAAACGGAAACGTCATCGCCATCAAAGGGATCGGCGGTTTTCATCTTGCTTGCGATGCTCGAAACGATGCTGCGATCGCGAGATTGCGTCAGTGGAAAGGGAGAGGCGAGAAACCCTTCGCCCTGATGGTGCGCGATCACGACATGGCTCGTTCCATCGCTCACGGCCCTTTGCAAGCTTGGGATAGCCTGAGCGATTGGATCCATCCGATCGTCTTGATGCAGAGAAATCGCGATGTGCACCTATCACCCCAAGTAGCTCCGGGGTTATCGACAATCGGCATCATGCTTCCCTATAGCCCCATCCACCATCTACTGATGCATCAAGCTGAGGGCCCCTGGGTGATGACATCGGGCAATCGATCCGATGAACCGCTCGCCATCGATAACCATGACGCCATGGAAAGATTGTCGCGTATCGCCGACGGTTTTCTCATGCACGATCGCAGAATCATCGAAATGTGCG